>JAUSMG010000063.1 GCA_030645295.1 Saprospiraceae bacterium
CACTAAAATTACCACCGCAGGCCAAGTGGTCACCATCCAGCAAAATGGCCGCTCTGCCAACTGGGTCGATGTAAACAACGATGGCTTTCTCGATCTTTTTGTTTGCAATCAATTCGGTCAGGACTTGTTGCATGTCAATAAGGGAGACGGAACATTTACCACCAATTTCATCGGTGGAACGAATCACACTTCCTGGTCCTCCAATTGGGGGGATTACGACAATGATGGTGATCTTGATCTGATTACCATTGGTTTTTGGAGCACGGACAGCCGTTTTTGGGAGAATATTGGCCAGGGAAATCTGAGTGATGCAACCGCCAATCACCCCAATATTTTCCCGACTGAAACCAATGGCTCCAACAGCAACGGGATCGTTTGGGTGGATTACAACCGAGACGGTTGGCTTGACTTACACATTACGCAGCCCGACTTGTCGCCAGACCGTTTTTTTGAAAATGAAAAAACAAGCTGCCGTTCCTGGCTGGAGATCAAGTGCATCGGCATTGAGTCAAATCGTGCGGCCATAGGCGCCACAATTAGGGCGAAAGCGCAGCTGGGCGGAAACGCGGTATGGCAAATGCGACAGATATCTGCACAAACCGCCGCTACAGGCACCAACCCGATGCTCCAGCATTTTGGTTTCGACGATGCCGCAGTGGTGGATTCTCTGGTGGTAGAATGGCCTTCTGGCCAGACCTGCGTTTTCACACAAGTCGCTGTGAACCAGATCATTGACATTCAGGAGGATTGCAGTATTCAGGTCACACAGACTGCGCCGGCCTTGCCCGGAACATCGCAAACCATAATGATTTGCCTGCCAACCAGTGACACCTTGTCCTTGCAATCGCCCTCTCCGGGCGGCGGAACCTGGACGGCCAGTTGTGGAACTTGTGTGAACGCGGACGGTCTTTTCGACCCACAAAATCTGACGGCAGGAGAATACCTGATCCGATATGTACAAGGAGACATTTGCAACGGAACTGCGGACACTTTTTTAATTCAATTGCTGCTGCCGCCGAGCCTTGTGTTGTCAGCAGACACTACGGTTTATGCCGGGGATGAAGCACCCCTTCTGGCCTCCGGAGCGCAAACTTATCAGTGGCAGCCTGGTGCAAATCTGAGTTGCGTCAATTGTGCTGACCCGGTTTTCACGGCAGATACAACCACGGTTTTCGCAGTAACAGGACAGGATGCTTTTGGATGCTCAGCAATTGACAGTCTGACAGTTACCGTACTCCCAGAGATAGAATTCAACATGCCCAACGCCTTTACACCCAATGGTGACGGTAATAATGATCTGTTTTTGCCGGTTTTCAAGGGAGAAATTTTCGACCAATTCCACTTGCGAATTTTTTCGCGTTGGGGTGCATTGATTTTTGAAACGAACACTGCCGGGCAAGGTTGGAATGGGATGCTTGGGGACGTAATGTTATCCTCTGATGTTTATGTTTATGTCTTTGATTACCAGCTTACCGATGGGCGGACAGGGCAAGAAAGCGGCGATGTCACCCTTTTGCGGTAACTCAAACATGGGTCAACCCGAATGAATGCCACTAATTAAAAAAACCGCAAAACAGAAGAACCGCAAAATATAAAGCCGCAAAATTTAGAAGCGTCAGAGGTCAATGTCTTGCCCGATTCGCATTCAAAACTTGTGATTTAATATTTTCCGGTTCTCCTGTTTTGCGGTTTATCTTCTCTTTTATAATAGGGATGACTCAACTTTCTCATCCCTCTCAACTTTTTTAACAACTTATTGCCGTTCAAATATTACCTGATTGCGGACATTGTTCTCAATTAATTCTGCCGTTAACCGGGTATCAGATATAGCAACAATATCCCAGGTCTTTTGCGAACCGTCTGTGTAGTGAAGGGTAACGTCTTGTTTAGACTGGTCATTGGTCCAATCACCGCTATAGGATTGGGTCGATTGACTTACGAGCGGCACGGTTGTTGTCACATCCAGACTGAATTCGTCACTTGCCTCCAGATTAAGGTCAAAAATGTAGGACTTGGTGTAGTCTTCTCCACCAATGGTGACTTTAGAGGAAAGCCAGTGCCCAACGAGTTCGTCCTTGAAGCTTGGTTCTTTTTTGCAGGCGACAAAGGCAGAAGCCAACAACAGAAATGCAGCGAGGTTCAAAAATGTGTTTTTCATACGAAAGAAAGATTGATAAAGGTGAAACGAGACGGGTGTTATAATTGTCCGTTTGTAATCGGATGGCGCTTAAATGAACTTCGTTGGAAAAATATTGCTATCGGTATCCCCCCTTTAACGAAACCCTAAGCAAGAGTATTAAGATATCGTTTAGAAAATCGGCGCTTTGAAAATAATTGGTAGGATATTTTATCCGTTATAATTTTTGTTTGATGTAACTTCGCAGGCTGATTTCGTCTTTACGAAACATTTTTTTCAAAATAATCCCCGCGCTCGCCCTTGGCTATTTCAAGCATTTTATTTTCAAACCATTCATGTTTCAAATTATGCAAAAGAAATACGCCGTTATTGCCGCTTTTTTGCTGTGCTCATCAATGGCTTTTGCCCAACTCAAACACCTCAATCTCAACGTAAGTATTAACGGAGGTTACTCCAAGTTGGCGCACAAAACCGATTTCCAAACCACCCCACTTTACAACCTTTACGATTTTGTTGCCTTTTCACATGGCGGCAAGGACGACTACACTTGGGATCAGTTTCTGGAAACGTACCAGATTAATGACCACTTTTGGCAGCCACGTGTGGGCTTTTCGGCCCTTTTGACTTACCGGGACTGGCCTATAAAAGTACTTGGTGAGGCAATGTCCTCCCCTTCGTCCTACACTCGTTCCTCTTATGCTGTCACAATGGGATTGGGCAAAGACATGTACATCTCTGACAGCACCTGGTATTTTTCTTTCCTCGGAGGTTACAAATACGTTATTCAGGATTATGGTTTCGGGGCCAACACCATTGTCAACAGCATTGGTGTTGCGGAACAACGCGAGAATGCAGCCACATTTTTTGCGCCGGTGAAACCGCTTGGCCGCCCTTCCGGGGACCTATTTGCAGTTAGATTAGGATTTGCCCGAACACTGGATTGGTATTATCGCTGGAGTGTTGGGGTGGAAGCCTACTACGAACTAGACCTCACGGATAAGATTGTGCGAAGTTCGCGCATGACCACATATGGCGCACAGATTTATGTGCGCTGTAAAATATTTGGACAAAATGTGGAACCCAGCCGTTTTTACCCGAACCCGGCTGGAGGGAGAAGGAGTTAAGTCAATGTGAGTAATGTGGTCAATTATCACATTGGCCACATTACTCACATTGACCCCATTAACTCAGCCTTATTTTTTCTCAAGTAACGGAAGTTTCATCTCCAATTTTTCCAGGGCGTTCACAATGATTTTAGCCATAAAATAATCGCGGTACCAGCGGTTGTCCACCGGACAAATGTGCCAGGGTACGGTGCTTTTATTAATGGCGAACTCGTAAGCGTCCATGTACTTGTCCCAGAGTTTCCGTTCTTCCCAGTCGGCATCGTTGTGTTTCCAGAATTTGGTGGGATCGTCCATTCGTTGCTGGAGTTGAATGCCCTGCTCTTCAAAAGAAATGTGCATGTAGAACTTGAAGATCAGGGTGTTGTTGTCAAATTGGATCAGATCCTCAAATGCATTGATGGCTGCCATGCGTTTTTCCACACGATCCATATTGATCCATCCATGTACGCGCTGGACCAAAATATCTTCATAATGGCTTCGGTTGAAAATGGTGGTCATTCCTTTTTGTGGCACCCATTTATGCACCCGCCACAAAAAGTCATGGGCGAATTCCTCTTCGGTCGGTTTTTTGTAACTCACTAAGTCCAACCCTGCGATGGTGCACTTGTGAAAAACGTTGCGTACGGCGCCGTCTTTACCGCTTCCATCCATGCCTTGCAGGATGATCAGCATGGAGTATTTTCCCTCAGCGTACATAATGTTCTGAAGTTCGCCGAGGCGCTCCACGAGTTGAGCGGTTTCGTCTTTGAGGTCTTTTTTCTCCAGATGCTTGGGCGCTTCGGTGGAGATGGAGGAAAGTTTGATCATTGTTGAGTTGATTCGAGTATTTGTGGATTTGGTGATTTGAGGAATTGTGTAAGGTTGACCCAAAATCCTCCTCTAACGCGTCAGGTCAGCGATGCAGAACCTTGACTGTTTGATACTGGCGATGATGAAATCGTTGATAGTTTGCTCGTTTTCAGTGTGTTCTTTGTCCACTCGGATGGGACGGAAGCCGTTGGCTTCTATGGCATTGAAAATCCCTTCAGTGTAGATGGGTTCCATGTCTCCCATAAAGGCCATTGCTACGAAACATCGGGTTGAGTCTTTACCGGATTCGAGGAGAGGCATCGAGCGGTAGCAGCGGGCGTTTTTGTTTTTCCATGAACGGTCAGAAAGATTCGAGTTTCACTGGATAGTCAGAAAACTTCGGGTCGTGAGAGATAAACGTGAAATCTTCGGCAATCGCTTGGGCGATCATAAGCCGGTCGAAAGGATCTTGGTGGTGAAACGGCGGTGATTGTAGCGCTTGATAATGTTTGAAGGAGGTGGGCAACAAGGTAAACTTATTTGCAAGCAGGAATTTTTCCCATTCCGCAAGTGTGTATATGACCTTCAATTTCCCCAATGACATCTTGATCGTCATTTCCCATATACTGGCATGACTGACATAAATGGCATTAGTGGTGTCTTCTATGATTTCTCGAAAGCGGATGGGCAGACGGTCATTGG
The DNA here is from genome assembly GCA_030645295.1 of Saprospiraceae bacterium. GTDB lineage: Bacteria > Bacteroidota > Bacteroidia > Chitinophagales > Saprospiraceae > M3007. Next base: position 4,756 of record JAUSMG010000063.1, read on the forward strand.
TTTCGCCAAACCAAATTAAAATATGAGTATCAATTAAGTATTTCATTCTGGATCTTGCATATACTCTTCAAAACCAGGCGGGGTTTCATCAAAATCCGGGGCGATGTAAAGGGTCATTCCTTTGGCAAAACCGTATTTCCGCTTTTTCAAAGGAGGCTCAACTTCAGGCATTGCTGAACCGTTTGTTTTTGCCCCGTTTGTTTTGAGCAACTGTTCGATTTTGTCCAAAACTTGATAGTCCTGTAAAGACAGGATCATTTGAATCAAGGTCAATTTTTGTGCTTCTGCTGTCATGTCAGAATGATTTTGCTACAAAAATAAGGGATTATGGCTAATGTTTGTCATACCTAAACTATTACCTACAAACCCGCCTCTCCCATCATCCCCATCACAGCATCCACTATATCCTCCACCTGAGGCTTGGAATGATAATCTCCATCCTGACCATAGGCCGGACGGTGGGGTTTGGCGCAGAGGGTAACGGGCGCAGAATCCAGCCAACGGTAGCCGCCTTGTTTTTCCAATACCTGCTGTAACAGATAAGCCGAAGCGCCACCTTCAAAATCTTCGTCCAGAAAAAGTACGCGGTTGGTTTTTTTCAGGCTGTCCACACAGATGTTTTTGAAATCGAAGGGCAGAAGGGTCTGAATATCAATAATCTCTACAGAAACACTTTGTTTCGCGAGCAAATCAGCGGCCTCCTCCGCCACGCGAACACTGGCGCCGTAAGTGATAATACTCACATCGGAGCCCTGGCGCAGTACTTCTGGTTCACCAAGCGGAACCGTGAAGGTGCCCACATTGTCGGGCAAGTGCTCCTTAAAACGGTATGCGTTCAGCACCTCTACTACGATGGCCGGGTCGTCGCCACGGAGCAGTGTATTGTACATGCCAGCGGCCTGGGTCATGTTGCGTGGCACACAAATGTGCATTCCGCGCAGTGAACCGAGCATCATGCCCATCGGCGAACCGCTGTGCCAAACGCCTACCAGTCGGTGCCCGCGGGTACGGATGATGGCAGGTGCAACCTGTTGATTGTTAGAGCGCCAGCGCAGGGTGCAAAGGTCGTCAGAGAGCGGTGAGAGGCCATAAAGCAGGTAGTCGAGGTATTGGATCTCAGCGATGGGACGCAGGCCGCGCATGGCCATTCCAATGGCCTGGCCCATGATGGTCCATTCCCGGATACCCGTATCAAACACGCGCTCGGCGCCATATTTTTGCTGCATTCCCCGCATGCCCTGATTCACATCGCCGATATGGCCCACATCTTCGCCAAAAACGAACAGCTCGGGCATCCGGGCAAAGTTGGCATCGAAGCAAGCGTTCAGAATTTCGTAGCCGTCTTTAAGCGGCGTTGTTTCGGAGTATTGCGCCCTTTCCTCCGGCACCTCAATGGGTGATTTGGTAGTTTGGCTGAGCAAATGATCAGAATAAATGGAATTGCCTTCGATGCGCTCGAGCGTTGCGAATTGCTGTAACTCGGAACTCCGTTCCGAGGCATTCCCGGAACGGAGTTCCGGGATACTGTGAAGCGCCCGCCTTGCAATTTGAAGCAATTCAAAGCGAAGTGGTTCGCGCTTTTGCTTCAATTCCTCCACAAATACATCGGCGGAAAGATTTTGCAAAATCCCGAGCAGTTGATCTTTCAATTCCGCCACCTTGTCGTGGTATCCCCGGAAAGCACGTAAAGCAGCCTCTGTAGCATCCCGTTTTGCTTCTTTTTTAATGGTTTCGATCTCTTCAGCGGTGGCAAGTCCGTTGCTTACCATCCACTCAGCCATACGACTGTTGCAATCAAATTCCTCCTCAAACTGAAGGCGTTCGGGCGTTTTATAACGACGGTGGTCGCCGCTGGTGGAGTGGCCCAGTTGTTGCGTAACTTCCTGAATATGAAAGACTGCAGGCCGATGTGTAACACGCATTTCGTCCAAAGCATCGCGGTAAAGCTGGCATAGGGTAGGGTAGTCCCAGGCCTTACCTTTGTATATACTGATGCCGTTGGTATCGTGCTCAGAATCGGCTTCAAAGCCCGCCAAAACTTCGGAAATGCTCTCTTTTGTGGTCTGGTATTTTTTGGGGACAGAAATGCCGTAGCCGTCGTCCCACACACTGATGGCGAGTGGCACTTGCAGTACGCCGGCGGCATTGATGGTTTCCCAAAATGCGCCTTCGGAGGTAGATGCGTCGCCGATGGTAACGAACGCGACCTCATTGCCCTGTTCGCTGAGATCGCCGCAGAGTGCCGGGATCTCACGGAATATTTTACTGGCAAAGGCCAGGCCAAGCCCCCGCGCCATTTGTCCGCCAGTGGGCGCTATGTCAGCAGAAATGTTGTAGCGATTTTTTAGATCGAGGAAATTTCCTTCATCGTCCACAAATTTGGTCGCGAAGTGGCAGTTCATCTGCCGACCGCCGGAGAATGGGTCATTATAGGGATCGCCGTAGAGTTGAGCAAAGAACTCATCGAGCGTCATCAATTCCAACGCTAGCATCAGCGTTTGATCGCGATAATAACCGGAGCGAAAATCCCCTTTGCGCCAGGCGCGGGCCATGGCAACCTGCGCTACCTCTTTACCATCGCCGATGATCCCAAAATTGGCTTTTCCGGTGAGTACCTCTTTGCGGGCGATGACGCTGGCCTCACGGCTGAGGCAACAGATGCCGAAGTCACGCAGGACTTCCTGGCGATAATTTTCAGTAAAAGTGACTGTGGTGGTCTTGGCACGTTTGGCAGCGGGTAAAGAAGTCATAAATTGCTGGTGAATTTGAGGATTTTGGGAAATATTGATTCGCTGACTTAAAGGGCAAGAAGGGCCCGCAAAAGTAGGAAAAGTAACACCAATGAGGAGGATCCTGTCTAGCCGTCTTGGGTATTTTTAAGTTATTTTTCTTTTTACCTTTTTGTACATTCTAAATTGGGCTAATTTTGCCCCCCTAAACACACCCCGACAATTCTTCACTCATTTTCAAAATTTACCCTCACCATGTCGAACGACCTAAAAGTGCGCTACAGTGACGAGGATTTGCAGGAGTTCAAAAAAATCGTCGATGAACGGCTCGTACAGGCTCAGGAAGAACTCAGCACTACCGAGAAACAGATCGCTGACCTAAACGAGAATGGCTTTAACCAACAAGGAGGCGATTGGTACGACGATAGCACAGCGCATACCGATCTCGAAATGCTTCAACGGATGCTCCAGCGCCAACAACGCTTTGTTCAGGATCTGAAAAATGCTCATCTTCGTATCCACAATAAAACTTACGGTATTTGCATCGTGACCGGCGAACTCATCAGTAAAGAACGCCTTCGCCTCGTGCCGCACGCTACCAAAAGTATGGACGGAAAGGCAATGTCCAATGCAGCCCCTCGCCCGAACCTCGCCAGTACCGGTGGCGGTGGTGACACCTTCGATTTGGATTCAGAGGACCGTCCGGTGGGCAAGCCTATCGGGGATAAAGTGCGGCTTACCAATGGCAAACGCCCAACACATGCCAGTGGCGACGATTGGGAAATTGACAACGAAACCATCGAAGATGCCGGCTACAACCGTCGCAAAAACGATGACGACGACGAATAATCTTAATTTGGCGCGCTGTACGCTACGGCCTGGGCATTGGATTGGCCCTCTACCGCAAAAACATCGCCGGCGACGATGTTCGCGGCCTCTTTGAGCAGCAGTAGGTTAGTGGAAGTTTTCCTTTCAACTTTGAAATGGTAGTGCCACAAGCCAGCCTCGATTTCAAAACTGAACGCAAATTGATCTCCAGTCAGGTCGTTCAGGGACAAGGCTTGGCTTTCCACAGGGCCATCACTTTTCTCGAGGGTAAAAATCAGACTGTCGGCACTGGCGGCAGCCATGGATTCAAAATTTTGAATCCATGGCTGCCGCAAATCTTGGCTAAAAAATGTCAGGTATTAACCTCCAACAGGTGCAGATTGCAATGGGATTTCAGCAGGAGCCTCCTCCGTGCCTCCACCGGTGCCAACCGTGAGGACAGCAACGATGCAAAGAACGATGAGCGCTGCAGCCAACACCCAAGTGGCTTTTTCTACAAAATCAGTGGAACGTGCCGCGCCAAAAAGTTGCTGCGCCTGGCCACCGCCAAGGCTTGCGTCAATGCCGCCGCCTTTAGGGTTTTGGATCAAAATTGCCGCTATCAGCAAGACACTCACCAATGCGATGAAAATAGTAAGAATGGATAACATGAACGCCTATTTTTTAAGTTTGTCAATTTCGGCGGCAAAGTACGCGCTTTTTTCTGGAAATAACAAAGCGAGACGGGCATACATCTGGGCCGACTTGTCCCGATAACCTTGTTTGGCGTAAAGTTTGGCAAGCGTTTCAGAGATAACATCCTGATTCTCTGCTACACTGCGTTCCGCCAGTTGCTGTGCGATGCCGGGTGTTTTGGCCGATTCTTCAATTTTTTCTGCTATTGTCGAAGTAGGCATTATGCGCCGTGTCGGTTTCGGTTGTTGTTCCAAAACAGGCGGCTGGAAATGGCTTATCCATTCGGAAAAAGCCTGGCGGACAACGGGTGTGGGAGGTTCAGGGGCTGTTTCAAGGGGTTCTGGCGGAACGGACTCAGCCACAAATTTTTCTTCATAAACTGGCAATGGGGCAGGAGGCTCAGCAGGCAGGTTTGCTTCTGATGCCATGGGTAGTTCAAAACTTCGCTCTTCGCGGGCAAGCGGGGAGAGGGCTTCTAATTCGCGCTTCACGGTCTCAATGGGTTTGAGTTCGAGTACCTCTTCTGGAGCCAGAACTTGCTGAGGAACAATCACTTGCGGCGCAACAAGTAGAAAAAGTCTCGTGCGATCGAGGCTGTAAGCGGCTGCCGTAGCGAGGTTGCGCGTTGCGTCGGGGTGATCGATCTGGCGGGCTTTGATTGCAAGCAGGCAGCGTAAATTGTGCGCGTAGGGATAAGCCAACGCGAGGGTTTTTAGTTCCTCGTAGGTTATGCGCCGGAGCAAATCCGGATCGTCCACAATTTGGGTAAAGCGTTCCTGTGTCACTTTCTTTTGTTTACCAGTCGTTAAACGCCGCGTTAAAAATGTCTTCCAGTATTTGAGGGAAAATGGTTTCCCGGAGGAGTTGGTCTTGTACGCTGAGCAAATCTACGGTATTGTTGAATTCTGCAAAATGCCTAAATGTGCGGGCTGTCGGCCAACTTTTTTTGTCGTTTTTATTGTGGATGAAAAGTACGCTCACGCCTACTTCCAGGCGGTTGAGTTCCACGAGCTCCCCAGGTTTGGGCGCCACGGGAATCACCCTGTACTCAATGACTTTTCCGGTAAATTCTACATCTGAATCCGTATTTTTCAAACTCAGGCGACTTTCGAGACGGATCTTGTCTTTTAATTTTTCGGTGAAATCCAGCGCAAGGGTAGGGGGAGCGTTGGAGGTTTCCGTTTCAAAATTCTGGATAAAAAAGGTTTTTACGTCTGGATCGATCGAAATGCCTTTGAAGGTGTAGCAACAGCCCGTTTGGAGCAAGAGCAAAAGGCAAAAGGCAAAAAAAGAGTGCAATTTCATTTTCGATGTTTTCCAGAAGAACGGCCCGTAATATGTTTTTGATGCTTGGAGGGCAAATGTACCCCAGAAGTCTTCATTCCCATTCGATGGTAGCAGGCGGTTTAGTAGATATATCGTACACCACCCGGTTGATGCCTTTTACATTGTTGATGATTTCGCTGCTGACCTCTGCGAGAAATTCGTGCGGCAGGCGGCTCCATTCGGCCGTCATGCCGTCGGTGGAACTGACGGCACGGAGCGCGATGGTTTTTTCGTAGGTGCGCTCGTCGCCCATAACCCCCACGGAATGAATGGGTAAGAGGATGGCGCCGGCTTGCCAAACTTCATCATAAAGTTCGTGTTCGCGAAGCTTGGAGGTGAAAATCGCATCGGCTTCCTGAAGAATTTGCACTTTTTCGGGGGTGATATCGCCCAGGATTCGGATGCCAAGGCCAGGGCCCGGAAAAGGATGTCGGTTGAGGATATTGGGCGAAACATTCAGTTCGCGGCCCACTCGCCGCACCTCATCTTTAAACAGGGATCGGAGCGGCTCTACAATTTTCAGTTTCAATTTTTCAGGCAAACCGCCCACGTTGTGGTGGCTTTTGATGGTAACCGAAGGCCCGTGAACACTCACAGATTCGATCACATCGGGATAAATCGTACCCTGCCCAAGCCATTGGAAATCTGGATGCGCCTCGCTTTCCTCCTCAAACAGGTCAATGAATAATTTGCCAATAGCTTTGCGCTTCTGTTCCGGGTCGCTCACGCCGGCGAGGGCGGTATAAAACCGATCTTTTGCATCCACACCTTCTATGTTCAAGCCCATGCCTTTGTACGATTCAAGCACTTCCTGAAACTCGTCTTTGCGGAGCAATCCATTGTCAATAAAAAAGCAGAACAAGCGGTCGCCAATGGCGCGATGGAGTAGGGTAGCGGCCACTGTGCTGTCTACACCACCCGAAAGCGCCATGATAACTTTCTCATTTCCAATCTGTTGGCGCAATGAAGTGATGGTTTCGTCTACAAAATGCTGGGGCGTCCAATCGCCCGCGCAGCCACAGATATCGTGGACAAAATTCTTCAGGATCTCAAAGCCTTCAAGACTGTGGAACACCTCCGGGTGGAATTGAATACCGTACACAGGCGTGGCAAATTTCCCTTCTTCCGAGCGAAACGCAGCGTAGGGAATAGTGTCCGAATTGCCCAGAACCTCAAAACCTTCAGGCATACGCACAATGGTATCGGAGTGGCTCATCCACACCTGCGAACGCTTCGAAATGCCCGCGAAAAACGGATCGCCCGGCGCGTGGTGCTGCAGCATGATCTTACCGTACTCCCGCTTGGAGGATTGCGCCACTTCGCCGCCGAAAAAGTCTGCCATCAGTTGGGCGCCGTAGCAGATACCCAAAAGAGGTTTTTTACCCGCGATACGGTTCAGATCGAGTCGCAAGGCATTTTCCCAGCGCACAGAAAACGGGCTTCCGGAAAGGATGACGCCCATGATATCGTCAGTGAGTTCAGGCAGTTTGTTGTAGGGGACGATCTCACAATAAACATTCATCTCGCGTACACGGCGGGCGATGAGTTGGGTGTACTGCGAGCCAAAATCGAGGATGAGGATTTTTTGCATAAAATCAGGTAGGTCGAACTCAAGTTCGCCAAGGAAGCCGCAAAGGTAGGGAAAGGGCGTGACGGAAGGGGAGGCTAGTCTATGTAAATTGCACAGAACCCCGAGAGGGTTACTATTTGTATATCTCCAAAAGGATGCAGTACGAGTAAATCAGCATCGCCTGTAATCAAAAAATCTGCAGTTCCATCTTGGCAAAGAGCAAGCACAAAATCGTCCTTTTGATCACGCGATAAACTAACAATAGATTGAACATCAACTAATTTGGCCCTCAATCGAATCAAAGCTAGTAATTCTTGTGAATCCTCAATTGAAAAATATCTGCGGAATTTCGGTCGACTTAATACTAGATTCATTTCTTCCAATAATGACTCACTAACCAAAATAGTAAGTGTTTCATTGTAAAGAATTTTGTCCAGGCGAGCTTTGGTCCGGTTTCCCAAAAAATAACTGACCCAGAGATTAGTGTCAATGACTAAGCAAGGCTCAGGGATTGGCAACATGGCGGGCTTGACGTATTGCTTTTACTTCTTCAAGTATCTCCTTTTCCGTAAAATTAGGCGATTTTATCTTGGATGATAGCCTTTCCCAACGTTGCCTGAACGTATCTATTCGAAGTTTATCGAACAATGCCTGTTTTTGTTCTGGGTTAAGTCGCTCCACGAAGGCGAGTACCTGTTCGAATGGGATTTCTACTTGAAGGTTTACTTGTTCTGATGGTGATGACATAGTCAATTTAATTTTTCTCCCAAAAGTAATTACTTCCAACCAAAAATATTCTTTTCAAACACTCCACACAGCCAATTTCCCCGACTTTTCATTTCCTTTTTTGAAAAACCTGCCGCCAGCGCCGCTTCGGTAACAATATCCTCGTCGGAGAGCAGAATACCTGAAATGAGTAACCAACCTTTGGGCTTCAATAGTCCAGAAAGTGCGGGCAGCGATTCCAGGATCACATGTCGGTTGATATTGGCCAGAATGCCATCAAAATTCCGTCCTTCCACAGCGTTGAGTGTGCCGAGGCGGGCAGTCACATTATGCACGCCATTGGCGGCGCAGTTTTCTACAGTATTGCGGTAAGATTCTGCTTCGATGTCTACAGCCTCCACTTCAACGGCCCCTTGTTTGGAGGCGAGAATGGCAAGAATACCAGTGCCACAGCCGTAGTCCAAAACTTTAGTTCCGGCAAGCGGCAGGTGTTCGATGGCGGCGATGCACTGCCAGGTGGTTTCGTGGTGGCCGGTACCAAAAGCCATTTTGGGATTGATGACCAATTCCCATTTTACGTTTTTGATGGGTTCGTGAAAATCAGCGCGGACGGCACAAAAATCACCCACTACTACCGGCTGAAAATTGCTTTCCCAGAGTTCGTTCCAGTTTTGGCCAAGAATGAGTTCTTTTTGCCAGGTAAAATCGAATTGACGTTGCAAATCAAGCAGTTGCGCCTCAATCTCTTCTTCAGAGGCGGTTGCTGGTGCATAAGCATTTATGCCCTCGGGCATTTCTTCAAAGGTATCGAAAGGACTGTTTGACAGGAAAGCGACGAGGATATCGGCGGTTTCGGGTGCGGTTTTAAGTTCGTATTTATGATAATTCATGTTTGGGCTAGTCCAAAATATTGTGCCGCAAGGAGACGGAAAAGCTGTTCATTTTTGGCGTGTTTTGAAGTCCATATCCATTTCCACAGTCGCAAAGGCAGTCACAAAGGATCAATGAAGATGCATAATAGTAGTTATTGTGTAGGCCAGTTCGTTCGAAAATGTATTCTAAACCAACAGCGGTTTTTGGGTTTATGCGGTGAAATAATCCTGCAGTGAATTGAACATCAGTGCTGAATACATTCCAGTCAGAAACTCTTTCCTGATAATCGTTTGGGGAGAATATTACGGCATCATCGCCATATTCAAAGTGGTTAAGAACGGTCTGCGAGAACCTTCGTGAAACTCCGCCGCCAATGGCCAGGGAGGTTTTTCCATTCTTTTTGAATGAATAATGAAGTTTTACAGGGATTGAAAGGCTGCTGTGGTTTATGCTTTGCCGTTGCAGGGAGGCAACAGGCATGCCGGGTGAATTATTATACCATGACCGGATCTCTTTGACCACGAAGGAATTTCGATACAGCAGTTCAGCCGAAATTCGGAAACGCTTTCCCATGGACAAGGTTTGCCAAAGGCCTAAGGTATAGACGCTGCCAGCTTTCAGCCTGACAGAATTATTGAAACCGTATTCAGTAGTAGTTGTTGCTTTTTGGGGGGTAAAATTCCCGGCTTTTACTACAAAGCCGAATTCCGGCTTATGTTGGGAAAAGGCGAGCGTGGAAATACTGAGGGTCAGCAGAAGAAGACCCGCCTTTGTACTGCGTGCTATGGCGGGTAAAGCGTAGATTTTTTTCATGTTGAACGAAGATTAGATTTTTGCAAGACAGAAATGTTCGACGTGAAAGTTGGGTCAAGGAGAAACAAAATACATGTCACAGCAAAACTGCAGGATGAATTTACCAGCGGTAGGCTCAAAACGCCCAGTTTAGTCCCAAGCCGAGCTGGTGGTTCTGCTGCATATAATCAGGACTTTGACGCCAAAACAACTGATGACTTCCGAATGCAGACACTTGAAGTGCAGAACTCAATTTTAGACGATAGCCATAAGTAAGACCTCCTCCAATGCCATAGCCATCCGAGGGGTCAGAATATATCTCAGGCAAGTAACTGAGATTTTGTGGGTAATCAGAAGTTGTAATCGTCAGGTAGGAATAGTTACCGAATAACCCGATAAAAAGCCCGTGGAAGGCATCTTTTAAATAATACCGAATGGTAGGGCGTATGTTAAACTGATGACGGTTAATGTGATAAGGCAACGGAAAACCGGGATTGATATAGGAAAGTGCTACTGCGGGCTCTGAATCAAACCGTTGCCAATCTACATCTCCACCCAGTGTGATGTGTTTTCCGAATTTCAATTCAAGCCCTAAAGCGGCGCCGATAGCATCGAATTGTTTGTCAGGCCTGAATTCTTCTTTGTGATTGATACCAATAATCCCATAAGTGCCTGACAAGGAAAGTTGGGAATGTTGGGCTGCCGATTTTGAAGTCATCAGAACCATCAAAAAGGCAATAGAGGAAGCATAAACTCCTTCAAAATTATAGGTGTGTTTAATTGTAATAAAATATAGTAAGAAATTCATTTTACCATGATTTGAGGCGAAATGAATTTCGCCCTACCGCCGCTTAAATTTCGAAATCCCGGCCTTTGGCGCAGGCAAACCCATGCCGCCAGCCCCGGGTGGCATACCCATTTTACCCGCAGGCATTTTGGAAACCTGGTGCATCATCTGACGCATCTGGCTGAAGTTTTTCATGAACAGGTTGATCTGGTCAATATTCTGCCCGCAACCCTTGGCGAGGCGTTTTTTACGCGAAAGGTTGATGGCATCGGGGTTGGCGCGCTCCCAGGGGGTCATGCTTTGAATAATAGATTCTACACGAACAAGGGCTTTGTCGTCAATGGGCGCGTCTTTCAGGGCCTTGTCCATGCCCGGTATCATGGACATGAGGCTTTTGAGATCACCCATTTTTTTGATCATCTGCATCTGCCCCAGAAAGTCGTTGAAGTCAAACTTATTTTGTTTGATGCGCTTTTCAAGGCGTTTTGCTTCCTCATCATCAAATTCCAGCTGGGCTTTTTCCACGAGCGATACAATGTCACCCATGCCCAGGATGCGCTGTGCCATACGCTCGGGATAGAACACATCGAGAGCGTCCAATTTCTCGCCTTGTGACACAAATTTGATGGGTTTGCCCACCGTGTGCTTGATGGTCAGCGCTGCGCCACCACGGGTATCCCCATCGAGTTTGGTGAGCACAACGCCATCGAAATTGATGCGTTTGTTGAATGCCTCGGCGGTGTTCACGGCGTCCTGGCCCGTCATGGCGTCCACCACAAAAAGTGTTTCGGTGGGGCTGAGGGCCTTTTTGATATTCTCCACCTCATCCATCATGACCTCGTCCACCGCCAGACGACCGGCGGTGTCCACAATGACCACATCATGGCTGTTGGCCTTCGCAAATGCCACGGCATTGCGGGCAATATCCACCGGATTTTTGTTCTCGATTTCCTTGTATACCGCCACTCCAATGCTCTCGGCCAGCACCGTCAATTGCTCAATAGCCGCCGGGCGATACACGTCGCAAGCTACCAGCAAAGGGCGCATTTTGCGCTGTTCTTTGAGATATTTGGCAAGTTTGCCGCTGAAGGTGGTTTTGCCGGAACCTTGAAGACCGGCCACCAACACTATGCCAGGGTGTCCTTTCACGTTGATGCCCACCGTCTGCCCGCCCATAAGTTCGGTGAGCTCGTCGCTCACGATCTTGATCATCAACTGACCGGGGGATATACTTTTCAGCACGTTTTCAGTGCCTAAGGCCTTCTCTTTCACCCGATCGGTGAAGTCTTTTGCAATCTTGTAGTTCACGTCGGCAGCTACCAGGGCACGACGAATCTCCTTAATACTTTCTGCTACGTTGAGTTCGGTGATGCGGTGGCTGCCGCTCAACACTTTGAACGCACTCTCTAAACGGTCGCTTAAACTTTCGAACATTGTATGGGGACTTTTGACTGTTGACTATTGACTATTGACTTTTGACTGTTGACTATTGACTTTCGGGATGCGAAGGTATGAAGATTGGACGGAATGGAATTCTATCGAAAAACCAACATTAGTCCCCCCGAATTTTGTAACCCTGCAAAACGGAAAATTAAGCAGGTTGACCTTTCACTCCGTTGTTTTTGTTGGGAGGACGCCAGGAGTGTACGGAATGTTTGATATTGTCAGCCGCATAGCGGCGAAACGTCTGCATGGTTTTGCGGTTTTTTAATTACTGGCAAAAAATCTGGATTCACACCAATTTATCGCCCCCCGCCACCCCTTCTTTGGGCGATCGTAGGATCCAGCTCCAGGGCTTTTTTTCGGAGTTCTTCTCCTTTGGCCAAATTTCCGGAAGCGGAATATGCAAGGCCCAAATCCCAAAGGAACCCCGCCTCATTCGGTGCAGCTTCCACGGCTTTCGTGAACCATACGATGGCCTCGGCATGCTTTCCATTGATGCCGTAGCCTACCCCCATCAGTCGCGCCGTTTCGGGATCTTTCGGGTTTAATTCCCAGGATTCATTGAAACATTTGAAGGCATTATTGAGGTCTGCTTTTTGTTCTCCATAGTATTTGCCACCATCGCGGAGGGCAAGTGCGAGGTATGTTTTTAGTTTTGGATCGTCAGGGGAGAGTTGGACCGCGCGACGGTAATCAGCAATTGCCTCAGGGAACTCTTTCAACACATAATGTGCTCCGCCCCGGCTGATATAGGCATCTTTATAGTTCGGGTAAATTTTAATGGCCTGGTTGAGGTGCGGTATGGCTTCCATGCAAAGTACCCGTTGTTTTTCAAGGTCTTTTTCTTTGGTGGCGCGGTCAAAAAGCACTCCACCGCAAGCATTTTGAAGTTTTGCGCTGTTGATGGAGACTGCCGCATCGGTCATGAAAAGTTTCTCGTTGCTTTCCCAGGCAAAGTTTCGCACGAATGTTTTGATGGAAAAGAGGAAAATGACAGCTCCAAAAAGGCCGAGTACAAGGGTTCTGTTCTTTCCCAAATATTTACTCATAAACAAGGCCGCCAGGAAACAAAAACCGACGGAAGGCATAAAGGCAAAACGTTCACCCATGTTCGTACCGATAGGGAAAACCAGATTTGAGACGATTCCCAATGGAAGCAGGTAGAGTAAAACGCCATATGCCGATGGTGCGCGTTGCAGCGTTCCTTTTACGGCCCAATAACCCATAAAACCATAAAGCGCAAGACTAAACAGTACCATCGGATTCCCAAAACTCATGATCCCGATCTGTCGCGGATAGTAGTCATGCGTGAGGGGGTGCGGCACAATGAGCAGTTGGATATATTTGCCTAAGGTATAGAAAATCGTTGCCAGGCGCTCTGCAGGGGTAAATTTGACCCACTGATTTCCTTCCAGTTTCAGAAAAGGGTTGTTCATCAACTCCATGGGCTCGCCGCCAAATCGCCAGTGCAGGATGGCGCCCCTCAGTACAAAAAATGCTATAAAAGCCACAAAAATTGGAAGGCTTGCCGCCAAAACAGAGGGGCCTCCCTTGACGGTAGGGGATTGTTTGAGACTTCTAAAAAACCACAACGCAAGCGGTATCAACACCACAAACGCAGCTGCATTTTCTTTGGAAAGGCAGGCGATGAAAAACGAAATACCCGCCGCCAATGCCCATTTCTTTTCTTGTCGGTCCCATGCTTTCAACGTGAAATACAATGCGCTCAGACAACCTAACAACGTCAGAATTTCGTCGCAACCTTTGATGTTGGCCACTACTTCGGTGTGGATCGGGTGCGCGGCAAAAAGCACGGTCGAAAGCCATGCTACCATAGGTCCTGCTTGTGACAGACCAGATGTTGAAAGTTCCCCTCGTTGCTGAGCAAGGGACAAGGGTGGGGATAAAAGCAGCAAAAGGGTACGATAAAGCACTACACAGGTCAGGGCAAACAGCAACACCGTGAAAAAGTGGAAAAGGAAAGGGCTGGTGCTGAATTGGTACAAAAAGGCAAAAATAATTAGCGTCATAGGACGGTAGCGACCACCCGTTACGAGGGCTTCTTTGCCTTCCACCTTAAAAAAACCAAAGAACGTATCATTGGAGAGTATTCCACCAATGCCTTTAATTCCCTGTTGCGTGAACATATTGTCCGTGATGACAATCGCGTCGTCCAGCACGAAACCGTGCATAAGCGTATTGGCATAGAGCAAAAACGCAAAGGCGAAGATCAGCCCACTTTGGAGCAGGGTATTGTTGAGGAAGCTGGGGGTCTTCGATTGCCAATGATCGGTTGCAGCATGGACATTGGTGCTGCTGCGCATAGGTTTTTGACCTGTTGTAGATTTAGAAGAGGGACTTGTACGTTGTTGTTTGGACATGGCTGATAATTTCGTCGGCGAAAGAACGGGAATTTTTTGCTGTCAGAAACTTTACAGGTTTCAAAATTCTGGAAGGTTTCGAAGGAAAGAAGTGATCGCTGCAACTACCTTCGCCCGTTCAAAACTTTGACGAATTTTGAACTGCATCATCTGCCAACCCTCCTACGACAAGTCTACGGCGGGCAAGCCTTCCCGCGAAGCCTTTCGAGCCAAAATCCTCGGGAAATACGAGGTTCCGTATTTCCAATGCCCTCAATGCGGTTTTTTACGCGTACCTGATCCCTTTTGGTTGCCTGAGTCCTATTCCTCGGCGATCACTGCCCTCGATATTGGATTGCTCAAACGCAACCTTGAACTTCGGGAAGTAGTCACGGCCATCATCAGGACCTATTTTGATGCATCGGCCAAATTTGTGGATTACGGAGGCGGTTATGGCGTTCTGGTGCGTTTGCTTCGTGACCAGGGCCTGGATTTCTACCGGCAGGATATTTACGCGGAAAATCTGTTTGCCAAAAACTTTGATCTCGTTGATTCGGGGGCGACCAAGTTTGAAGTGTTGACTGCTTTCGAAGTTTTCGAACATCTGGAAGATCCGGCAGAGGAGCTGGAGAAAATGCTTCAACTAAGCGATAATATATTGTTTTCCACTGAGTTGCAGCCTGTCCCGCATCCTACCCCAGAAACCTGGTGGTATATTCTCCCTGAAATTGGCCAGCATATTTCTTTTTTCTCCCGTAATGCTTTGGAGGCACTCGCCAAACGTATGGGGCTACATTTGAGCACGAACGGGAAAAACCTTCATCTATTATCCAGGCAGAAGATCGCAATGCCATTGCTGTTCCGGGCTTTGTCTTACCACCAAATTGCAGGGCTATTTAACACGATAATGCCGGGAAGAACGTCGTTGTTGCCGCAGGATTTTGATTTTTTGAAGCGGAAATTGAATGCATAGCGTGAAAATTACCCGACGCTCAATTTCCCGCCCGCCTTTCGAAACGCTTTGTAAGCTCCTTTACCAAATTTCGAGCCATTGAAAACCATGGTCGGCGCTAGTTCTTTTTGCTCATCGGCAGGTAAGGCATTGAATTCACAACACTTTTCCGAACAGCATCCTGCGTACTTTTCGCGGCATTCATCGCATTGGATAAATAAGATGTGGCAATAGAGATTGGCGCAGTTCGTGTGGGTGTCGGCGGCTTGGCCGCATTGGTGACAATGTGCGATCACATCGGGACTTATGCGTTCACCAAGTCGCTCGTCGAACACAAAATTCTTGCCTAAGAACTTATTTTTCAGGCCTTTAGCCCTTACCTGACGGTCGTATTCAATGATACCGCCTTCGAGTTGAAACACGTTTTCAAAACCATTGTGTTTCATGAACGCACTGGCTTTTTCACAACGGATCCCGCCGGTGCAGTACATTAAAATCTTTTTGTCGCGCTGATCGGCGAGCATTTCAGCCACCATTGGCAGTTCTTCCCGAAAAGTGGCTGCATCGGGTGTGATGGCGTTTTCAAAATGCCCGACTTCACTTTCGTAGTGGTTGCGCATATCCACAATAATGACTCCCGGCTCTTCGCTGGCCCGGTTCCATGCTTCGGCATTCAGGTGAGTACCCGTAGTGGCGGGGTTGAAGCTGGGGTCCGTCAAGCCATCGGCTACAATTTTTTCTTTAACCTTGATCGTCAACGCGAAAAACGATTTGCCTTCGGCCTCTACCGCCACATTGAGTCGCATGCCCCGAAACATCTCGTAGGTGTTCATCAGGGTCTTGAACTGTTCAAAATTCTCTTCTGGCACGGAGATTTGTGCGTTCACGCCTTCATGGGCGAGGTAAGTGCGTCCCCGCACGCCCAAAGCATCCCACCAAGCATACAACTCATCTCTAAAAGTTT
>JAUSMG010000075.1 GCA_030645295.1 Saprospiraceae bacterium
GGGGTCGCCATCGAAGCTAAACAAGGAGGCATTGCGGTAATGGTACAGGCGTGTACTGTATTTGACCCGATCGCTGGGCCTTGCGGAATAATACAGATCGGCATTGAACTCGCGGCGATCCTGATAATCATCCTGCTTGTATTCGGCTGCGCTGTAGGCCTGTCTTTTGCTCAGCCAGGTAGCAGGGGCATCACTGTACATGCGATTGGCATTGAACGAAAACTGGATCTGACGTCTTGGGTTGAAGGTCCAGTTGGCTTTCCCAAACAAATTATACAAGTCAAATCCTGTTTTTTCCTTGTGCCCGTCGTCCGATTTCCAACTGCCGTCCAGGAGGTAGGAAAACTTGCCGATCTGACCACTGTGGCTGGCATCCACTGCGTAAAAATCATTATAGCGCTGATAACCAACGGATTTTGGGGCCTGGTTGTAAGCGCCGTAATTCAGGTGGATCCGTGTTTGGGGGGTAGCGTCCGGTTTTCGGGTAATGACATTCACCACGCCTCCCATGGCGCTGGATCCGTAGAGCGAAGAATAGGCGCCCCGCACTACCTCAATGCGTTCGATGGAACTGAGCGGCACCAGATTCCAAAGCGCGCCGCCCGATTCCGGACTGAGGGCCGGGCGACCATCGATGAGCAGCAAGACCCGGTTGCCGATGCCGCCGCCGGCGACTTCAGAGGCTCCGCGTATGGAAAACGCCTGCACGTTGGCCCCGCTGGAGCGGGTGAGCACCACGCCGGGCATTTCATCGAATGCCTGATCGAAAGTGGTGACTTGGCGTTCCTGGAGTTGTTTGCTGGTGATGATGCCGATGCTGGCGGGCGCCAGTTTAATGGCCTGGGAGCGCAGACTGGCGGTGACCACAACTTCTTCAATGGCCAGGGAAGCGGGCTTTAAATCCAGGACTACCCGCTGGATCTGGCCTGCCTGGATTGCAAAATCCTGCTGCAATTCCTGATATCCGAGATAGGATACGGCCAACTTGTAGCGACCTGCCGAGAGATCTGTAAAGCGGAAATTTCCGTTGGAATCTGCGATGCACCGAATTGGAGTATCCAACAGGCGAATGGAGGCCAGGGGCAGGAACTCCCCGCTTTCTGCGTCCCGGATCGCGCCTTCGAGCGATCCGGTTTTTTGAGTAGCAGCCGGGTTGGCATCGAACATGGCTTGCTGTCCCTGTGCAGAGACACACATTAGACAAACAAGCCAGGTCCACGCCGCATTTCGAATGCCAGAGATATATGCGGGCGACCAGTTGTTACCGGTCGCGGGCATTAATACCATCGGTTTACAAAATCGAAGTCTGCTTTGAAATTGATCTGTTTTTGTTCCCCTTCATTGATATCGAAGCTTAGTGGCGCCGGGTAATTGAAGATCGGAATGATGTTTCCACCGGCGTTGATCCGAATTACAATGCCGTGGCTTGTTGAATCCGGATTGCCCCAATACGCGCCCAGCGTGGCTGTTTTTCTGCTTGGATCATTCACCAGATCGTGGCGAAAGCCGAGCGCCAGCGCCGAATAGGTGCCGGGTTCCAGTTCGATCTCGTAATCGTACTCCGTTTTGCCGGGTACATAAGTCAGAATAACCGGATTTTGAGAATTGTACGGCGCGCCAACCGCAAAGGTGCCACCCAGTACATTGGGGCCGAAGAAATTGTCCGGTACGGCGCCCCAGCCAGCGAGTGGGTCGAGGCTAAATTTAGGGAAAACAGTGACTTGTACCTCCCCACTATCCTGCCAGGTAGCCCAGGTATCCGGGTTTTCAATGGTAATGGTGCCATAAACCTTGGTGGTTTTAGGCTCGTCCTCTTTGCAGGCGCCGAGAGAGACGACCACCGCAAGCGCAGCGATGGAAAGGAATTGGAATGCTTTTTTTGTGTTTTTAACCAACATAATGTGACGATATTTTTAGCCAATCAGACCTGTGTTTTTTTTCAAAAAGTTGCAAATATGTCTGAAATCGTCCGCAAACGTAATACCATTGTGCACGGCGATATTCACGGTATTGTCATATAATGGAAGTCCGTGTTATTCCCTTTACAAAACCTATTTTTGCACAAACTTTTACCGATGCGCATCGTTCTCTACTTCGCTCTTTTCCTTTGCCCTACCTTATCTTTTGGCCAAAAAATGCTCGAATCGCACGAATGGTGTGGCAAAAAGCATACTTCCTTATCCCCAAATACCTTCAATCTGGAGGACGGACGCAGTGATTCTATTGATATACTTCGTTCAAATATCACGATCAGTCTGATGGGCCTCCCACTGGTCACCGGAATATGTGACCTCGGCTTTGTGTCCAAAGTAGACGGCATTGACGCGCTACGACTTGATCTTCAGGGTCTTACGGTGGTTTCCGTGCAGTCAGAAATTGGTATTGAATTAACTTTTCTGCAAGTGGGGAGCGCGCTGCACATTGAATTGCCTCAACCATTGTCCACCAATGATACCAGTCTCGTAAAGATCTTTTATGAGGGCGTTCCGCCAACAGATGCAAGCGGCTGGGGCGGGTATTATAACACCAGTGGGTACACGTTTAACCTTGGCGTAGGATTTGCTGCAGATCCGCATTCCTTTGGTCGCGCCTGGTTTCCCTGTTTCGATAATTTTGTGGAGCGTTGCGCTTTTGACATTACTATTCTGAGTCCGGAGGGCCGCAAAGGTTTCGCCAATGGCCATCTCTATCTTGAAACAAATTTCCCCGGCGGCATTGCGCATCATTGGAGCATTGAGGAGCCCATTCCAGCTTACCTGGCCTGTTTTGCTTCCGGCCCCTACACTTCGTTTAAAAGAAACTACCCCGGGGTCAATGGACCCATACCAGTAGAGGTCGCTGCTGCGCCTGCCGACACCAACAAGGTGCGCAATTCCTTTATCAATTTACCCAAAGCGATCGAGGTTTTCGAAGACTGGTTTGGTCCGTACCAGTGGAATAAAATTGGATACTCGCTCGTGCCTTTCAACTCCGGCGCGATGGAACACGCCACGAATATTGCCATTGGCAGGGCCTATATTGATGGTTCCCTGAATTATGAAACCTTATGGGCGCACGAACTCACGCACATGTGGTGGGGCGACCTCGCGACCTGCTCGACCGCAGAGGACATGTGGCTCAACGAGGGCTGGGCAAGTTACGGCGAGCACTTATTTACCGAGAAAGTGTACGGACAAACTGCTTTTCGCAATGCGGTACGGGCCAACCACCTGAACGTGTTACAAAATGCGCACATCAGCGAAGGGGGCTACCGGGCGGTTTCAGGGTTGCCGCACAGCCTGACCTATGGTACGCATGTATACAATAAAGGCGCCTCGATCGCACACAATTTGCGCGGATATCTGGGCGATTCGCTGTTCCGGGTGGGTTGTCGGGCGGCCATGGCCACTACGCAATTTACGGACTGGAGCAGTGCAGATTTTCGCGATAAACTCGAGGCGGCAACGGGCAAAGACCTGCACGATTTCTTTGAGGACTGGGTGTTTTCTGGAGGCTATGCGGACTATACCGTGGATTCTGTGAAAATGATCTATTCGCCGGTAGATGCGCCCACCATTGCACAGGTTTTTGTGAAGCAAAAATTGCGCGGGGCGCCGCATCTCCACCATAACGTGCCGCTTGAATTTACCTTTCTTATGAGCGATGGACAACGGCAATACCGCAGCGGCATCGTTTCAGGAGAAAGTACCCTGCTGGAGTTTCAATTTTCTGCCTGGGGGCCAGCGCCGAGATCCGTTTTTGTCAATACCGATCTGAAGATCCTTCAGGCGCGTGCAGATGGAGAAAAGATGCTTAAAAATACTGGCCCCGCTAATTTTACGGACGCGAAATTCAACCTGACCGTCAATAATCTTGGTGCAGATTCGGTCTTTTTTAGGGTTGAACATCATTTTGCAGCGCCGGACGGTCCGGGCGCCAATCCAGGTGGCTATGTGTTGACCAATCGGTACTGGTCGGTCTTAACTGCTGGAAATTCCTTCCCGGGCAGTTTTGATGCGCAGGCAATAGTTATCTATGATGGGCGTGGACAGGGAGATCAACTCGACAATGAACTTTTCGCGGCCACCAGTAACCTGGAAGACAGCGTTTTGTTGCTGTATCGTCCAGGAGCTGGCCATGCCTGGAAAGAATGGCCAAGTTATACCAAGGTCATTCTCGGTTCTAACACCGACTCCTGGGGGCAATTGCGCCCCACCCATATCCTGCCAGGAGAATATACCATCGGAAAAGGGGTATCGACCATTGCCACAAAGGAGCCGTCTGCGTTGGGCAAGATCAAAGTAGCGCCCAATCCAAGCGCTGGAAAGGTCAGGGTAATGGCGGGAGAAACGTTTGACACGGCTACCCTTATTGGTGCGGATGGACAGACCGAAAAATCCTGGAATTTCTCCCCCACTACAGAAGCAGCATTGGATATCAGCAGTTTTCCAAGCGGTCATTACTGGCTGCTGATCCAGGGGAAAAAGGGGAGTGGCATTTGCCCGATTGTAAAACAGTGATTTGTTTACTAACCCTCCTTCTGCTGGAGCGCAGCCCTTACTTTTTGAATGTTTTGGTTCAATCCTGCATGTTTAGGATTGATTTTCAGGGCCCGCTCAAAATATTCTAAGGCCTTTTTGGGATCATTGTTGTTGAAATAAACAGCGCCGCAGTTTTGTAAGGCATCGAAGTTATTGGGATTTTTTGTTAAAAGTTTATTCCAATAAGCAAGTGCTTCCTGAGCATCTCCTTTCCTGAAAGCGATGATACCGAGGTTATTGAGTGCCCCTTCATAAGTGGAGTCTATTTTTAATGTTTTTTCAAAAGCGATTCGTGCATCTTCTGTGTTATTGAGCGCCAAATGCGTAACCCCAAGATTATACTGGGCCTCAGAATATTCGGGATAGATCTCCAGCGCCTTCTGATAATAAACGACCGCTTTAGCATTGAGATCAGCCTTGTTTTTATCCTGTGGATTTTGGATCCCTTCGGCCAGCATTCGCCAATAAGTGCCGAAGTGATTTTGTGCACGGGCGCTGTTGGGCGCTGTTTCAAGTCCCGATTTGAAGAGTTTCTCCTGTGAGCCCCACACTTGCGTTCGGGTATAGGTTTTAACCGTGTACAGGAGCAGAATCCCTGCGACTACGGTATATAATATGTTTTTGGAAATTCGAAATTTTTCCACCAAAGACGCAATACCCCAGGCAAGCGCCAGACAAAAGCCCGCAGAAGCGCTGAATAAAAATCTTTCTGCCATGGTTGCGCCTATAGGGGTAATAAAATTGGAGACCAAAACCATCATAATGGCATAAAAACCAACAGCATACGAAAATATTTTTTTATAAAACAAGCCCCAGACAAATAGCCCTGCCAAAACAATATGAAGGATCAAGGAGAGGATAAACCAGGGATCACTCAAGCCAACCAAGGGGACCTGATTGTAGGAATAGTCATAACTCAATGGATGAGGAAATACCAATAGACCTAAATACTTCCCCAATATCATCGTCCGGCTGGCAAACCATTCGCCGCTGGATCTTGCTCCGGACAGCGTGTTATTGACCAGATCATTGATGTCGGATGAAAAAAACATATTGTCCATTGCAGCAGCGCGCATCAGGAAATAGACCGCTACAGGGGCCAGAAAAATGGCCGTAAGCCCTGCGATGCGACTCCGTTTGAGGTCTGTAAAAAACCAGAGCGTCAAAGGAATTAGTCCCAGCATCGCCAATCCCGTTTCTTTAGCAAGGGTTGCTGCAAGATAACAAACCAGACTGATGATCAGATTTTTGCTTTTGTTACCCTCTTGAATGTATTTTAAAACATACAAAAGGCTCAGGCACACAAACATAAAACTCAAGATCTCATCGCGGCTTTTAATATTGGCGACCACTTCTGTATGAATCGGATGGGCCACAAACAATAATGCGGCCAGCAATGGGATCAAACGTTCCCTGCCCATTGCTCTTTTTATAAACAAATAAAAAGCGCCACAGGCCAGAGCGTAATAGAACACATTAAAAAAGTGAAAAGCCCCTGACGAACCGCCAAATAAAGATCTTTCCAAAGCAAAAATGGCCAGCATCAGCGGACGATAAGACTGGTCGTTCATTCCATTGAACCCGTATAAGGTTCCGTGGGTAAAAATATCTCCGATTCCGGCGATCCCTTTCATCACAAACGTATTGCTACGGGTCATGATCTCATCATCCAATACAAAGTCAAAACCGATCGTAATGGCATAAAGCGGTACAGCAGATAGCATTACGATCCATACATTCCAATCGCTTTGCTCCCCGGCGTGTGGCGGACGGAGCTGTTTTTCTGCCTTTGGTTTGTTCTTTTTACTCATTGGAAAAAAGGTTCTGATTTTGGCCCAAAATACACGATTTTGGAAGTCCGCTAACCCCTAAAAAAACACGTCCTGCGCCACCCGAAAGGTGTTGGCGTGTGCTTCTACGATGTCCGCAATCCGGGGCGAATAGCCGCCGCCCATGCTGACCACTACCGGCAGCTGCCTGGTTTTGCATAAGGATATTACAATCTGGTCACGCTCCCGACAGCCCGCTCTTGTGATACTCAAACGACCTAATTTATCGGATTCAAGGATATCCACCCCGCTTTGATAAAACACAAAGTCTGGTTGGAATTCGTCGGCGATGCGCGGCAGCGTTTCCCGCAAAATCTGGAGATAAAAGGTATCATCTGTGCCGTCCGGCAACCCGATATCGAGATCCGATCTTTCTTTACGGATGGGGTAATTCCGTTCCCCATGCATAGAGAAAGTAAAGACGCGCGGCTCATTTTCGAAAATTTTTGCGGTACCGTTGCCCTGGTGGACATCCAGATCAACGATGAGAATCTTCTGCGCTAAGCCTCTGTCCAACAACCAATTGGCCGCCACGGCCTGGTCGTTGAAACAACAATAGCCTTCTCCCCGGTCGGCAAAAGCATGGTGTGTCCCACCGGCGATGTTCATTGCACACCCGTATTGTAGCGCCCATAAGGTACACTGCAAAGTACCGTTGGAAATGTGCCGTCCCCGGCGGACAAAATGTTCGTTGATGGGGAATCCAATGGCGCGGATCTCGCGCTCTGAGAGCCGGAGTTCGTTCATTTTGGCCCACCACTCCGGCGTATGCGTGAGCAGAGCGATCTCTTCAGATAATAATTCCGGGTGAAAAAAATTGCTTTCGGTGACGGTTCCTTCCCACAACAATTGCTCGGGCAAAAGTTCGTATTTGGCCATCGGAAAGCGATGACCATCCGGCAATTCGTATTTGTAAATGGGAGAGAAGGCAATTTTAAGCATGGGTCTGTATTCCGGAACGGGGTTCCATGTATCCCGGAACGCTGTTCCGGGGCGTATAATCCCCGGAACAGCGTTCCGGGATACGAACAGCGTTCCGGGATACTGTCCATAAACAAAAAGAGCCGTCCCGGGAAGTGGACGGCTCAGACATTTCTTACCGATTAGAAGAGATAAAGTTCAAGAGATTATAAGCCAGCGTGAGCCGAGCAGAATGAACTTTAAGCAGAAAGAATCGTGCCAAATTTAGATTTCGGGAGGATGTTGTGAAAATAAATTGGTGTGGTGATATGCGAGGATGGAACACGAATGACACGGATGAGACACGGATAATCGGATACTAATATCCAAAAAATCCATGTCTCATCCG
>JAUSMG010000082.1 GCA_030645295.1 Saprospiraceae bacterium
AACCGGGATGCAGGTTGGGTGGATCTGTGTATAACAGGGATTGCCAAAAAATGCTCCTCTGCGGTGTGCCCGCCAGGTTGCAGTCGTGTTGCACATCATGGCATTGGTACTTAGATAGAACACGTTGCCGTAACCGCCAGTACAAAGTACCACAGCATGCGCCGAGTAACGTTCTACCTTGCCTGTCAACAAGTTGCGCACGATGATACCACGACATTTGCCGTCGATGGTCACCACATCCAGCATTTCATGACGGTTGTACAATTTCACGGTACCCAGCGAGACCTGGCGACTTAGCGCCTGGTATGCTCCGATGAGCAGTTGCTGGCCGGTCTGGCCTCTTGCGTAGAAAGTTCGGGAGACCTGGGTCCCACCAAACGAGCGGTTGTCCAGAAGTCCACCGTATTCACGTGCGAATGGAACACCTTGTGCCACGCACTGATCAATTATACCATTACTTACCTCTGCCAGACGGTGAACGTTGGCTTCGCGTGCACGAAAATCACCGCCTTTGATGGTGTCGTAAAAAAGGCGGTAGACCGAGTCGCCGTCATTGCGGTAGTTTTTAGCAGCATTGATACCCCCTTGTGCGGCGATAGAGTGGGCGCGGCGCGGGCTGTCGTGAAAGGTGAATGCTTTTACGTTATAACCCAATTCACCCAGGGAAGCAGCAGCCGATGCTCCTGCTAAACCGGTTCCAACCACGATCACATCAATTTTTCGTTTATTATTGGGCGCCACGAGGGCAACATGCCCTTTGTATTCCTCCCACTTTTCCGACATTTTGCCGGCAGGGACTTTAGAGCTGAGTATTGAGCCAGAGGCCATATTTTGTTGATTTGAATTCACTTTGAAAAATAAGAAAGGATCGGGATCGATGCAAAACCCACGGCCATGCCCACGCTATACACATATCCGAATCCTTTAATAATGGGCGTATATTTATGGTGGGCCAACCCAAGGGTCTGAAACGACGACCAGAACCCATGCCACAGGTGGAAGCCGACCACTACCATACACACCACATAGAAAATCACATAGTACAGGTTCTGGAATGCTTCGGCCACGGGCAAGTAAAGATTTTGTACCGGGTGGTCGTAAGCGATCACTTCTACAGGCGGCAATACCCCCAGCTTCATTTGAAGCCAAAACTGCCAGAGGTGCAAAACCAAAAAGATAAAAATAACAATGCCAAACCAGGCCATATTGCGTGCAGAAAGCTCCGAACTGCGCGTGTGATTCACGGCATATTGATTCGGACCTCGAGACGCACGGTTGTAAAGCCAAAGCCGCAGCCCCTGTACTGTGTGGAGCAGGATGAATGCGTAAAGCGAGTACGATATGATCTTGATCACAGGATTGTGGGTCATAAAGAAGGCGTAGGTATTAAAAGCCTCGCCGCCATCGTCTTTAAGCAACTGAAAATTGCCCAAAAGGTGGACGATCAAAAATAACATGAGAAAAATCCCCGTCAAAGACATGATGACCTTCTGGCCAATGGACGAAGAAAAGAATTTAGAGAGCCAACTCATTCGCTTTGTTATGAAGTGATGGTGTGATTCCGCCTGCGGCAAGGCTTCAGCGGGTTAAAGTGATGAAGGAAAACCAGATAACAAGTCTTTCCAAATTAGGGTTTAAATGACTAAGCGTTCCTAAAGTCCTAAGGTAAAAGTCTGTAAATAGTTTCGGGAGCAAAACTACCGTTAGTTATGAGGTACCGTAATTATTGCTTGAAAAATCGTGTAAATATTGCCAAATTTAGAAGGGATAAAAATTCGCTATGGGGTTTTTTTATAAAATGGCTAACATTGCAGTGTTTATATAGAGCAACCAATAAAGTATTGCCATCACTTGTCTTAGAGACACCTTAAATTTTTCAATACAAAATTGCATCACCAAACCTTCTTTTCATGAAACAACTATTGACCAGCCTTTGCTTAATCCTTGCACTCATTCTGGTACAAAATGACGCAATCGCCCAGCCGAACCATTCGCTTGCTTTTCGCGGACTATGGAACAATTACATTAACCCAACGCCCGCCTGGGAAAACTGGGAGAATGTTTTCAACGATGCCAAGGAACGAGGGGTAGAAATTGCCTACGGCCGTCGATTGCATAAGGGGACCTGGCTTATGGTACCCGCAAAAATTGGTACGGCACATTATCTAAATGATCGTAAAAACTCCTTAATTGCCAACCTTGATGTGCTCATGCACAACAATCTATGCAGCCGAAACTCCGTGATCAACCCCAATGTTCATGTGGGTATTGGTTCCACCTGGGATTTCCGCTCCGATAAATTTGATTTCAACATCCCGGTCGGTGCAGGACTCAATTTTCGGCTGATGGAAAATGTTTATATCAACGCTCAGACCCAATACCGTTTCTCTATTGAAAATCGCCCGGGTTGGCAGCATGGCATAGGCATGGTTTTCTATTTTGGCGAACCTGACCGTGATGGCGACGGCATTAGCGATAAAACCGACAAATGTCCCGATGTGCCTGGTTTGAAAACCCTCATGGGTTGCCCAGACCGTGATGGCGACGGTATCGCTGACGATGACGACAAATGTCCCGATGTGGCTGGACTGGCTAACCTGATGGGGTGTCCTGACCGCGATGGCGACGGCATCGCAGACGGCGACGACAAATGTCCCGATCTGAAGGGTCCTGCGGCGACCATGGGTTGCCCGGACCGTGATAATGACGGTATTATGGATGCTGACGACGAATGTCCTGACGTGATGGGAATTGCAGCCATGAAAGGTTGCCCGGATGCGGATGGAGATGGAATCACGGATGCGAGCGACAAATGTCCCCGCGAAGCTGGTCCTGCGGCTACCATGGGCTGCCCTGACCGCGACGGTGACGGTGTGGCGGACAAAGATGACGCTTGTCCCAGCAAAGCCGGGGACCCCGCCCACAAAGGCTGCCCGGATACGGATGGGGATGGCATTTTTGACGACATTGACCGCTGTCCAGAAAAGCCAGGTGTTGCGGCACTTGGTGGCTGTCCGGAAATCAAGAAGGAGGACAACGCCAAACTCGAACGCGCCATCAAACTTGTTCAGTTTGAGACCGGTAAGGCGGTGCTGCTGAAAAAATCATACACTGTTTTGGATGAAGTGGTGAGTGTGATGAATACTTACCCGGAGTACAGTCTCAAAATCAGTGGCCATACAGACAACGTTGGCACTACTGAAATGAACCATGATCTCTCCCATCGCCGGGCCAAAGCTTGCTATGATTACCTGGTAAGTAAAGGCATTGCTACCAGCCGCGTAGAGTCCGAAGGATTAGGCGAAACCCAGCCTCGGGCAGACAATAATACTTCCGCTGGCCGCGCTTTAAATCGTCGTGTGATGTTTGAGCTATATGTGAAATAGTACACCTGGCATCGCGAAATTCATTTCGCGCCGGCATTAGTATAATAACCGCCCGCAGTGCTCAGTGCATTGCGGGCGGTCTTATATAAAAAAAATCATAGATTGAACAATTTTCATAAAATTCTGTTGTGAATGCTTGTTGTCAAAACATAACATTAAACAAACATTTTATTATGAAAAAATTATTAAGTATTATCTGTATTTCGGCAGCTATTATGCTGGTGCAAAGCACCGCATTCGCTCAGCCAAATCACTCCTTAACCTTTCGATCCCTTTGGAACAACTACACTAACCCGCAGCCAGCTTGGGAAGACTGGGAAAATGTGTTCCATGATGCCAATGACCGCGGCGTAGAAATTGCTTATGGCCGCCGCCTTCACAAAGGCACATGGCTCATGGTGCCGGGGAAAATTGGTACGGCGCAATATCCCAGATCCCTGCGCAAAGGAATGATTGCCAACCTTGATCTGCTGCTCCATCAAAACCTTTTCAGCCGGGAATCTTTACTGAATCCCAGTATCCATGCTGGTATTGGCTCTACCTGGGATTTCCGACCAGAAAGGTTTGATTTTAATATTCCCTTCGGAGCAGGCCTCAACATTCGGTTGGGGAAGAATTTTTTCCTGAATGCCCAAACCCAGTTCCGGGCTTCTCTCGAAAATCGTCCCGCCTGGCATCACGGGATCGGCATGGTGGTGTACTTTGGAGAGCCTGACCGTGATGGCGACGGTGTCTCTGACAAGGAAGACAGATGCCCGGATGTGGCAGGCCTGAAAACCCTGATGGGCTGCCCTGACCGGGATTCGGACGGGCTTGCTGACGACCAGGATAAATGCCCCGATATAGCAGGATTAGTCAATCTAATGGGCTGCCCAGACCGCGATGGCGACGGTGTTGCTGATGGCGATGACAAATGTCCAAACTTAGCCGGCCCCGCCGCTACGATGGGCTGCCCTGACCGCGATAGTGATGGCGTTATGGATGTGGACGACGAATGCCCGGATGTGGCAGGTTTGGCGTCCATGAAAGGTTGTCCGGACTCTGATGGCGATGGTATTACGGATGCAAGCGACAAATGCCCAAACTTAGCCGGCCCCGCCGCTACGATGGGCTGCCCTGACCGCGATGGCGATGGCATCATGGACACTGATGATAAATGCCCTGCCGATAAAGGCCTGGCTTCCACCTTTGGATGTCCTGACCGCGATGGCGATGGTGTGGCGGACATAGACGATGCCTGCCCTGACAAACGCGGTGATGCTGCACATAAGGGCTGTCCGGATACGGACGGAGACGGTATTTTTGACGACATTGACCGCTGCCCTGAAAAGCGTGGGGTAGCATCACTTCGTGGTTGTCCTGAAATTAAAAAAGAGGATAAAGCCAAGCTGGAGCGTGCCATTAAACGGGTACAGTTTGAAACAGGCAAATCTATATTACTGCGAAATTCATTCGCGGTGTTGGATGAAGTGGTAAATGTGATGAACACATACCCGGAGTACAGTCTCAAACTTAGTGGCCACACCGACAACGTTGGTGGTACAGAGATGAACCATGATCTCTCCCATCGCCGGGCCAAAGCTTGCTATGATTACCTGGTGAATAAAGGCATTGCTGCCAACCGCGTTGAGTCCAAAGGTTTCGGTGAAACCCAGCCTCGGGCAGACAATAATACTGCCGCAGGACGTACTTTAAATCGTCGTGTGATGTTTGAATTATATGTGAAATAAAACTTGGGCTGGCGAGCAACATGCTTTCCAGTTAAAATTACAACCGTCCGTAGTGCTTGATGCGCTGCGGGCGGTTGCATTTATTAGGCAATTCAAAGCAATTCATTTAATAATATAAGTGCCCTCTACATTAACAGATACCGATACGCCACCGCGCCGCAAATACCTCCCAGGATCGGTGCAATTACCGGGATCCAGGCATAACCCCAATCTGATCCACCCTTGCCGGGGATGGGTAATAGTGCGTGCGCAATTCGTGGACCCAGATCCCGCGCCGGGTTGATGGCATAACCCGTAGTGCCGCCCAAAGAATGCCCAATTGCCAGCACCAATGCCCCAACCACCAGCGGATTCAGTCCTTCTGCAAAACGGTTTGCGCCCAGGGCGGAAAGGCCAAACATCAGCACAAATGTTCCAATGAATTCGCTGATAAAATTGCCCGTGGTATGCCGGATCGCCGGGGCTGTGCAAAACACGGCGAGTTTTGCACCGGGGTCGTCCGTGCGGGACCAATGGGGAAGGTAATGAAGATAGACCAACCCTGCTCCTAGCATCGCTCCCAGCATTTGTCCGGTCAGATAAAGTGGTAATGTGTTGATTGTGAATAAGTCAGACCATTGATTGGTAGCGGCTAAGGCAAGACTGACCGCTGGATTCAAGTGCGCTCCACTGACACGGCCCACGGCATATACTGCAAACATAACGGCCAAAGCCCAACCAATGGTGATCACGATCCAACCTGAGTTTTCGCTTTTGGTGCCGCGCAATACAACGCCCGCTACCACCCCATTGCCAAGTAGAATGAGCAGGGCAGTTCCTAGAAGTTCAGCGAGAAAGACTGTCATGATTAGAGGTGATTTGTTTAATGATGGATTTGGTGATTTGTAGGTGATTCAGGTTCGTTTAGACCTTTCCATAAAGGAGTCCAGTAAAGTCACATACGCGCTGGTCTGTACCGCTTGTTCTTTTGCTGACCACGCCAATTCATTGCCCATCCATTTTGCAACAACGGGGGTGGCTAGCTTCGCTGCATCCCAGTCTATAAATTCGAGCCGGATGCGCCGGGCGAGAAAATCCCGGATGCTCAGTGCCATTTCTGCCCGCACGGCGTAAACGATCTCGGCTTTCAGGAATGGGAAATTGGGCAGAATACGATCAGACAGTTCAGGTTGGCCGGCAGCCAAAGCCGCGGGTATTCTTGCCCGACCGCCGTATTTGGAGGCCAAATGTTGGCAAATGTCTTCATCAAAACCGAACTCAACGCGAAGTTTTTTCCAAAGATCCGGTGTAAATCCTTCTGCGCCGACCAATCGGTGGTTTCCGGTTTGACATGTTGCTGAAATATTGAGATCATCATAAACGGAATCCACCGCGTCGCTTGCCATTATTCGGTAGGTAGTCCATTTTCCACCCAAGAGACTGATAAGGCCGGAGAATGGATCGCGCTCTACTTCGTGGTCTCTGAGGAGGGACCTGGTTTGGCGATTCGGGAATTTAGTGATCTGAGGGTTTGTGGATTGTAGCAGTGGACGGATTCCACCAAAACCAGCACGGATTTGCGTTTTATCAATTTTTCGAGCGACAAAAGGCTGCAAGGTCTCGAGCAAAAAATCTACCTCGCTGCCTTCCAAAATGGGCTCTTTTTCAAGATCTGAATAGGGCTCATCGGTAGTGCCCAGCAGTAAGCTGTCCTCAAAGGGAATTGCGAAAACCATCCGTCCATCGCGGGTTTTTGGGATAAGCATGGCTTTTTCGCTGTTCAAAATATCAGCAGGGAGTACGAGATGCACCCCTTTGGAAGGCCGAATGCGGGGAGAAAGACGGGGGTTTGCCATCATGCGGATAGGGTCTGCATAAGGGCCTGTGCAATTTAGGAATTGCTTTGCTTTTATCTCGAACGATTGACCGGACTGAACTTGATTGGTTGCAGTTGCGGCGACCAATTTTCCATGCGCATTCTTTTGAAAACCAACCACTTCCAAATGATTGGCTACCACCGCTCCTGCTTCGTCAGCACTTTGAATCAGCGCGAGACAATATCGGGAATCGTCTAATAGGCCGTCATAATACAGCACTGCGCTGTGGATGTTCGGTGAGAGGCCAGGCATTATCTTCAAGGCCTCCTGCCTGGTAAGCCAGCGACTTGATGGTAATTTAGCTTGCTCATTGCCACCTTGTCTCCGCAAGCCCGAAATCCAGTCGTAAAGTTTCAATCCAATTGAAATATAAAACCCTTCCCACCAACTAAATACGGGTGTGAGCAGGCCAAGTGGACGGGCAAGGTGTGGAGCATTTTGTAAGACCAGACGGCGTTCTTCAAGCCCGTGCCGCACTTGCCGGAGTTGTGCAAAGTCGAGTTTCTTAAATGCTTGTTCAAGGTAACGCACCCCCCCGTGAACGAGTTTGGTGCTGCGGCTGGAAGTTTCGGCTGCGAAATCCGTCTTCTCGATGAGCGCAACCTTTAACCCGCGCAATGCTGCATCCAGGGCACAACCTGCGCCACTCGCCCCTCCGCCGATGATGCAAAGGTCGAATGTTTCATTCGCAAGTCGGTCGATATTTTCGGCGCGGTTCATACTGGTAAGAAATTATTTTCATCCAGAACTAGAAAGGTTTTTTTTGGTCAAAAGTCAAAAGTCAAA
>JAUSMG010000085.1 GCA_030645295.1 Saprospiraceae bacterium
GGATGCCCGTGTAACTGTTGGGCATGGAGAGATTGGTCACGAAATTACCATCCAGTACGCCCGACACACCGTTGCGGTAGAGTATGCCACGTCCACCTATATTCATTGTCACGGAGTTTTTGGTAACTGGCCATCCGCCGCCAAGATTAGTTCCTAAACCAGGCTCCTGCATTTCAATCCCCGTAACAGGTGTAAGCCCTCCGCCCGCCGTAGTAATCACGATGGTATTTCCCAATATCCCGCTATTTGGCGAGATCGGTTCGTTCCTAAAAGAGCGGATGCCATTGGTTCGAGCGGTAATGGTATTCCTGTCAAGTCTGATTTGTCTTCCGGGGCTGTTTGTCCAGTCAATTCCGATGCCCACATTGGTCATGGTCACGTTTTCAACATCGCCATGATAATAGTCCGCCCGGATACCCGTCTTACAATTGTTAAAAGTCATGCTATGCCAAAACTCGTTGATGTTCATATAAGAGGGTTTGCCTTTACCTCCCATACGTATTCCAAAACCCTCAAATGGGTATGCGGCTGGACCTACGGAGTTCATGTCGTTAAAGGACATGTTGGCAATGTTGCCCGTAGTATTGGTGATTACCAATCCATTGGCCAAAAAACTGAACGAGTTGCCAGGGCTTGCAAAAACGTTGAAGTCGCGGTAATCGTTGAGCAAGATGCCACAAAAACCCCGGGATTCTACCGCTTCGGGCATACCAGAGAATGGTGTGTTGATGGCGATTTGCGTAGTAGAAAACGTATTGTCCTCAAACGCAAGGATATTCACACGTTTACCTGCTTCCGGCGCACTACTCATATCGAGCTTTAGGCCAATATAGTTGTCGAAAAAACCTGTGCCTCTCACTAAAATGGTAGAGCCGGGTTTAGCATCAATGGCAAAGCGTGAATCGTTGAGGGTGCAGTCAGAAACGATTAAGGTTCCGCCTGGTTCTACAGTGATTCCTTGTGCGAGTTCGGAGCAAGTGAAAAGGTCGGTGTTGGTCAGGGTTAATGTATTGCCCGACCTAACAATGATTTCTGCGCCAGCCCCAAGGTACAGCAAGGATCTGTCACTTACCGTTCCATCAAAAGTATAACTGGTGTTTACATCCAGTATCCCGTGGATCGTTTTTCTTTCTACTAAAATATTCGATGCAGAGTTTGACAGTAGTTTGCCTGCACCAATCAAGGAAGTGACCGTGCCACTAATTGGAGCTTCTTGCAACAAAGGGACTATAGTTATGGATGATTCAATAACATCTTCCAATAGTGGGGGGCATTCAGGTGAAAAGTGTTCGATCAGAATCTTGTAGTTGCTATTTATGTCAAAATCGTTAGGTTCTAGGTTGAAAGTGAACGTACTTACATCTATAGCAAAACCCGGTACTGCTGGTATTAGAAACGTAAAACGTTTAAATCGCAGACCAGCAATAGCAAAAAAATCGATACCCGATAAAAATGGAGTTCCGGTATAGTTAAAGCCTTGAACATGATCGAAACCAACAAGCTCTGACCCAAAAGAAATTCTCACGATTAAATCACGTACCTGGCTGTCTGAGTTAGTTGCAGTTGTCGTAATGATAATTGGTGAACAGAAAGGGAGGATATCTTGATTTACTATAGTAGGCTGTCCAAACGTAATAATCGGGCATTCAGGAGTCTGAGCCATCACTTTTTGTGTGAAAATTACCAGTGTTAATAACAATAGTAAACGAACTGGTATTACATGGCGATGGGCCGATATTGCGATGCTACGATGGGACGAAAATAAAAACATTGGAAGTTTCATCTAAAAATGAAATTGTTTTGAGAAATGAATTTATGGATGCCATTCCCCGCTTGACGGGGCACTTTTCATGGATTAGGCACAAGAAGATTAAAAAAGAAATTGTGGGGTTTCTGAACACGTCTGCTTTTTCCCACGGAATCAACTAATTCGTGAAGGTAGAAAAATTATTATGAAATATCGCGGGAAAATTAAAAATTATATTTTTTGAACTGATGTATTTTCGATAATTTATACTAATAATCTAAATACAGATATTATATTCGTTGTATTTTGCAATATTACATGTTTTATATTTGGTTATTAGTCGGGTTCTTGAACACAACAAGAATTAATAATAAAAATTCTGCGTGAATCAAATGGCTGCTCATATCCAAACACCCACCCCAAAAAATCCGGCATAGCCTCGCCCCAGGTCCACGGTTCATGTCGGCCGTTTTCAATTTCTACATACCGGATATTCTTTTCAGGAATGCCTTTTTCTTGCATGGATTTGATCAGGTCGAGCGTATCGTCAATGGAATCGATGATCCCGTTGTTATTGCTGTCCTCTTCTTCATCCAGCGTGCCACATTGAAACCAGAAGCGCTGGTTTTCATCAAATTTGGTCACTTTTGAACGATGTCGTGCATGATACGATCTGCATCGGGATCGTCCGGTCGCACTGCTGCGGATCGCCACCAATGTGACCCGGAGAAAACGCCGACCATTCCGAAAAATTCCGGGTGCGCCCAGGCAATGTCGAGCGCGGAGAGCCCGCCCTGGGAAAAACCGGCAGGCCGTATCCTTTGGTCGCAACGATCCTCGAAATTGTTCGCGCAAGAGCGACAATAATTCTACCAAGATAAAACGGGTGTACTTACAAAGGCTCAAACTATTGTAGACTTTAGAAATGTTTACTGAAACTTCGAAACAATTGATATGAGAATTTCCCCGGATGGGTAAGCCTACTAACCCATATGGATTTTAGTTTTCGAAGAAGATTCTGATCCATACACTCAAGTTAAGAATCTCGACAAGCAATCTTGAATAAAATCCTCTAGTTTCTCTTTCAATTTCTTTTGAGGCACTCTCAGATCCCGCTCAATGTACCTCAAGTTTGAAGCATCACAGCCGATTTCTGCAGCGACCTGTCTTTGAGTTTTTCCGCTAATAAGTCTCGCATGGAGGAGTCGCTTTCCTAGAGAAAGGTTGTCGTCCATGAAAGGTATGTAACCTATGAAATCAATCACCGCCTTGGCAAAATTTGCAGTCGGTTGATTTCGATTCAATTCCCAGCCAGTTACAGAGTCCGGGGTAACATTCAAAACCTTAGCCACATCCGGTTGTGACAATCCACGGTCAAGCCTTGCTTTGCGAAGATGGTCACCTAAGGTGTTCAATTCCGCAGGATATGCCGGACTTGAGGCTTTTTTGCCTCTCAATTGAATTTGACAATTATGCAACGCACCCATGTCCTTGCGGTTATTATAATCATCCCGAAAAGGAATGCGTTTGCGGCCCTGGTGTTGTAAAACGTTATGTGTCAAAGATCTCCGGGCCGCTGCTCGACCGCATTGACCTGCACGTGGAAGTCACGCCGGTGAGCTACGATGAACTCACCAGTACCGAACGCGCCAAACTCAACAGCACAGAGATCCGTGATCGTGTGCTGCAGGCCCGTTCCATTCAGGCGGAGCGATTCAAGGATTTGAAAGATGTGTACAGCAATGCCCAAATGTCTAACCGCATGGTAAAGGAGGTGTGTCAGTTGCAACCACAAGGGTTGCAGCTACTGAAAACGGCCATGGAACGCCTGCAACTTTCGGCCCGGGCGTATGACCGGATTTTAAAAGTAGCGCGGACGGCGGCTGATCTGGCGGGCAGTGCGGATATTAGGATTGAGGATTTGGCGGAGGCGATCCATTATAGGAGTTTGGATAGAGAGGGGTGGGCGGGGTGATTAATACTTCGGTGTTCGATATTCGGTGTTCGACATTTTAAATATCGAATATCGAACACCGAATATCGAACACCGAAATGAAGGCTTAAATGTTGAAATGCCATAAAATATGAACAAAAAACCCACAACCAAATATGACCTTGAAGAACGGCTTATCGAATTTGCCGTCCGGATCATTGACACGGCGGAAGCACTGCCAAAAACAGTAGCCAGTAAAAACCTTAGTGGTCAAATTGTCCGTTCCGGAACGTCACCGGCACTTAATTATGCGGAAGCCCAATCTGCTGAATCAAAGGCCGATTTTGTGCATAAAATGAAGATTTGCCTCAAAGAGCTCCGTGAAACCTTTGTGTGCCTTAAAATCATTAAGCGTAAGGGCTACTTCAATGCAGCACGACTTAAGCCCTTGTTGAACGAGAATGGCGAATTGGTTTCGATTTTTGTCAAAAGCATTCAGACTGCCAAGAACAATAATTTGCCAAAACAAGCATCGTGAAGACGGTCATAAAAACGGCTATGGAGCGACTGCAACTTTCGGCACGGGCGTATGACAGGATCTTAAAAGTGGCGAGGACGGCGGCGGATCTGGCGGGAAGTCCGGATATTCGGATCGAGGATCTGGCGGAGGCACTTCGCCAGCGCTAAATTATGGCGAGGCTCAAGGGGCTGAATCCAAAGAGGATTTTGTTCACAAAATGAAAATTTGCTTAAAAGAGTTTCGGGAAACAATGCTTTGTCTCAAGTTAATTGAGCATAGAGGCTGGTTTGCACAAGGCAAACTATCCGAACTCATTAAAGAAAATAACGAATTGGTGTCTATATTTGTAGCAAGTGCCAAAACAGCGACTTCAAATCCCTCAATCAACCCTCGCAAATCCCATCTAAAATCTTAAATCATGTAATCTTATATCTTAAACCGAAAAAGGAATACACCCCGCAAAGCCAACGGAGTGTATTCCTGTCCAACTGAAATCCAAAACATATCTAAGCTTTCTTACCTAGAACCGACAATTTTTACTCCACCACCACTACAGAAATTGAATATTTCCGACCTTCAACCTGTAAAATAGCGGAATAAATGCCCGATTGACCGCTCAGGTTAAATGGCTGATTGTACACGGCAGCGTCTTTCAGCACCCGGCGATCAACCAGCAGGCCGTTTGGCCGGAAAATACTGAGTACCGCATTTTGAGCTTGTTCGAACTCGGCAATAATATTAAAAGTACCCCTTGAAGGATTGGGCGTAGCAATAAACTGCACCAATTCGCCGCGGTCTTCGAAGGGCGGCAATTGTGCCGGGGTTGCAAAGACCCTGATCGTTTTAGTGATATAATCAATGCAGGAACCTGTGCTTGCCCGCATTTTCAGTGCAACTTCACCGGTCTCAAGGAATTTGAAAAAATACTGGTTCAAATCCTGACCAAGCAGCGTCACTTTTGCAGGGTCAAATTCCCATTCCACATTTCCCGGAACTGGCCAGGATACTTCAACTGCCACAATGGTATCTCCTACCACCACATCGGTTGCAATGACGAAAAAAGCGGCCATTGGATCCTGTTCGATCGTGACATTAATATTGTCGTTGCCAGTACATCCTGAAGGGTGAATGGCATCCACCTGATATGCCCCTGAGTTTTCAAGAATCACCGAACGTG
>JAUSMG010000087.1 GCA_030645295.1 Saprospiraceae bacterium
TTTGACTATTCACCACTGTTTCCATTGTACCATCGTGGTCGAGGTCGAGGAAAAGGAGATAGTAGGCCGTGATGTTCGGTCCCGTGCAAAAATCTTTGCCGGTAACGGACAGATCAGCCGGGCCTTCACATAGGTCGTGAGATTGAGCATTGTTGTCCCACCAGTCCGTATTGTTCCAAAGGCCGGGGTGGTTTACCGTTACATCGCAGAAGACGGTATCA
This sequence comes from Saprospiraceae bacterium, assembly GCA_030645295.1. GTDB lineage: Bacteria > Bacteroidota > Bacteroidia > Chitinophagales > Saprospiraceae > M3007. The sequence goes on from JAUSMG010000087.1 coordinate 222, forward strand.
GAAGGGCAATTTTCGAGCACAGGCGGTTGACCATCAATGACTTTGATGATCTGTTTATACTGATAGCAGTTTGCATTCTGGTCCCAGAACGTACAGAAGTTCGTAGTTGTCAGGTCTGTCGGATTGACCCTGACCACCGTCGAGGCCCAGGGCGCCAGGGTCCCACACTGTGAAACGGTCGGACCTGGAAGATTGCTGAAGTGATTGACACTTGCGTTCGGATTCGGGTTAGGAACGTAAATACAATCCGAATTCGGGTTGTAGGTACACCAGTTGATGACCGTCCAGGTCCGTTCGACCTTGAAACAGGCATCGGGCACGATCGTGAATATTTCATCTTCATAACTAATGCCCATAAGTTCGCAGTCTTCACCATAGAACTTAGGTTCGTCATAACGGGCCGAATCGTCGCATACCGTCACGATCGCATCGTTCGGGAATCTCAGGAAATAATCCTGCAAATACGTCACTAAAACGCGCTGGGTGCACTGACTGGAGTTGTTATCACAGTCAAAGGCGCGGAATGTCCGGGTTATGGTGCCTTTGTTGCAAACGGTATCAAATAAGCTGTAGTTCACGGAATGCGTCAGGCCCTCCTGCCCTTGATAGACTTTCGTATCATCCAGGCAGCAATTGTCATCCACCTGAGCATTTCCATAGGCCCACAAAGAGGGGTCAAAGTTCTCGCAATTCACGGTAACAGGAGCCGGGGGCAAACAAGAAGGTTTGATCTTGTCTTGTACTTCCACCAGCACCATGCATTCGTTCGTGTTTCCATTGCAGTCGGTTGCCCGCAACATAACCGTTATCGTATCCCCGATGTCGTTGCAGCAGAAGGGTATGGTACTGGCAAAACTGGTGCCGCCACAACCATTCGACGACATTCGCGCAGCCTGGATGCTTTGCAAACAACAATTGTCGTAGGTGCCATCATCAAAGGTCGAGGCGTTCACGATCGCCTCGCCATCGGTGGTGAGCGCAACGGTGGTGAACTCATCGCAGGAGACCACTGGTGGCACGAGGTCTTGTACGTTGAGTTTAAAAGTACAGAAACTGCTGTTCCCGCAATCGTCTTTGGCAATATAGGTCACCGTCTGGATCCCAACGGGCAGACAAGGCGTATAGCCAAATGCTGCCAACGTATCCTTGTCCCACCAGTTGTTGCCGGGGAAATCCTGAAGGGCGCCACCAAAAGTGTACATCCCGGTTTGCTGGTTGGTTTGCGGATCGAAGGTTACGACCATCCCGCTGATGTTGTTCACCCGGGAGCACTGGTCTTCGATGATAAGATCGGGCAAATCAATGGTGCCGCAGCATTGGAACGGATCCACCGAAACGGTCATGTTGGGCGGACAGCTCATGGCTGGACCCTGCTTATCTTCCACCTTGATCAATTGGTCATGGTGAAGGACACCAGACACACATTCGTTGAGTATGGTCCATTTGCGGCTGATTTTATACGTGCCGTCACAGACTTCAATTCGTACATCCTGATACGCCCAGTCAATATTGCAGCCCTCCGGGAGACCGAAAACGTGTGGGTAGCCTTGCAGGCCAAGGCTTTCTATCCAATCTGGTGAAGGATAGTTCGCCGTGCAGTTGAAGCCCGGTTCGTTAATTCCGTCATAATCAGGGGGGAAACTCAGGTCAGCCAGGGTCGGGCGGAGAAGACCAATGGTTTGTTCGCAGGTGGATGAATTACCACTGGCATCCACTGCGGTCCATTTGCGGGTAATGATCATGGTCAAACCCGAGGCGCAATTTTGTGGGTTTTCAGTATCCGTATAGGTCAGCGTAAAGTTCTGGCAGTCGGTAACGATCGGGAATGCCTCCAGAATGCCCAGGGTATTGAATAAGTAATTGGCGCTAAGATTGGGCGTATTGCAGGGAATGGAGAAATTCGTGCAGGTAAGTACCGGCGGGACTTTGTCCTCTATTTTAATATTCCCCCAGCATTTGTTGCCGCTCACGAGGTGCGTCACACGCACCTGATAAGTTTTGCCAATATCGTTTGCATTCACAAATCCGGGCTCCCAAGGGCCGTTGCCATAAGGAAGCGTTCGGTCAATTTCCACAACGTAGTCATCAAAGCAGCCATAGGAGCCCTCCAGAATCATGTCGGGCGTTATGTCCAAAGCACAAGCATCGTCGTCGAGCGAGATGTACACGAGGTCGTTGCATGAAAGGTTGGCAGGGGTAGCAACCACACTCACGAAGACAGAAACAGATTGGATACAACCGGGGTCGTTCGGGCCAAAAGCCTTGGGCACTCCGCCGTTCACGGTGTAAACAATGAGGTATTGACCAACGCCTTGCCCTGGATCAAACACTGTAGCCGGCACGCCATTCACGGTAAAGCCCTGGCTTACAATGTTTGCATCACCGGGGTTGCCTGTCAGGGTGACCGGGTCGGAAAACAGGCAAAACGGACCAGTGAGGTCAGCGGTAATGACTGGGTTTGGGTATTGGCAGGAATTGCTGATCGTTAAAATTTGTCCTGTTTCGCTGCGCACGGTAATGGAGTATCCCAATGCGTCTACGTGAATTCCCGTCAAATAAAAATCCCCGCTGGGTACAGGGTTTTCAGTGAATGTTGTGCCGACCGGGATCAAGATCGGAGCGGAAGGAGGTGCAGGACTGTTGGCTGCATAAAGGCCTGAATTGGCAATAATTGTCCATGTTTTTCCTGCCAATGATTCAATTTTGATGGTTTCGCCAAATTGACCGTTGGTCAACGAGGTCGCGTTGTTTTTGCAAACACAGGGGTCAGAGATCAGGATGACCGGGGTGCAGCGGGAGAACGGTGAGATGCTCACCGTAAATGTGCAAGAGCCGACGTTTCCACAAGGGTCTTGCACTGAAATGGTCAATTGTCGTGTGGTGCCTTCGTCGGCGCAAGTGAAAAACTGCGTTGGGAAAGGAATGACAAGGAGGGAACCATTTGGGGCGCAATTGTCTGAATAAGAGAAATTTACGTCACCAATGGAAAGTGAGGCGTTGCCAAAAATATCCAGATTGAGCGTGAGGTTCGCCGGACAGTTCACCGTGGGCGCGATATTGTCTTCAATGGTAATGGTCTGATTTAGCGTTGTTTGGTTGCCGCAATCATCCGTGGCGGTCCAGGTACGGTAAATGAATTTTTCTTGCGGACAGTCGCCTGGCTCTTCTGTTTCTTCAAACGTCACCACCGGACCTTGAGATGCTGCAATAAAAGTCTGGCCTGTGTTTACGCCACAGTTGGTTGCGGCCAATGGCCCCGTCCAGGTAAAGTCGGAATACTCGTCTCCATTGCCCGTTAGATAGAGCGAGGTTCCGATTGCGTTGGAGCCGTTTTCGGATACACCAATGTCGGTAGAGTTCATGCCATTTGCTGGGCCGTTTGTCGCGAGGAATACACCTTCATAACTCAAAAATTGGATTACCATTCCACCCATTACATTGTGTACCAAAGCCATACCATCGGGCGCACCATTCTGGAGGCCATTTACAGGATAATTAAAACAAACTGTGCCAAAGCCGTTGGCCTGATTGGGGATAATGCCCGAAAGCACCATTGTGTTATAGGAGGCGCCTCCAGCCCCATTATAGAGAACAAGGTCGTAGTTGGCAAGATCGGTTCCTGCCGTTCCTGCGATTTCGATAAATTCGCCTACATCACCGCCTACATTATCATAGTGGATTTCATTGATCCATACCCTTTCCTGTTGCATTCCCGGCACGTCGCAAAGGTCGGCAGCGGTGAGTACGGGCGCCGGTGGCACGGGCTGTTCGCAGCTCAAGGTGATGTCCATAGGGAGCGGCGGCGGTGAGAAGGATGGGCCTTCAGTATCCGTAACCGTAATGATCTGGGTGTGGGTGATGGAATTTCCACAAGCATCGCTGAGTTGCCACATCCGGGTGATGGTGGCTTCGCCGTTGCAATCGCCAGATTCGATCATTTGGCTGAACATGGCCGGGATGACGCCTGGGAGCGGATTGATGGTTTGTCCTGCATTTAAACTGCCCGCAGAAGCCGCAAGCGGGCCTACCCAGTTGAAATCGCCGTATTGTTGACCATTTCCCGTAAGTTGAAGCGAAAGCCCGACTGGCTCATTCCCAACTTCGAGCAAACCAATGTCTGTGGACATCATGCCATTCGCTACGCCGCCAACTGCAACGAATGCTCCCTCATAACTCAAAAACTGGAGCACCATGCCACTTGTAGTGGCCAGGGCGATGCCATCCGGAGCACCGTTCTGAATCCCGTTTACAGGATATGCAAAGGAGACTGCTCCAAAACCCGAACCTCCCTCGTCGTCAATTAAGCCATTCAGAATCAAAGTGTTGTAAGGAGCGCCATTTGCGCCGTTGTACAACACGATTTGGTACTGGGAAAGGTCTATACCTGCCGTTCCGGCAATTTCGATGAACTCCCCTACGTCACCGCCATTGTTGTCATAGTGGAATTCATTGATAAAAATCACCGGGGGCGCAATGCCCGGGTCACAGTTGTCTGTGCCATCCAAAACCTCCGGCATCGGAATATCGTTGCAGGCAACAGTGATGTCTTCCGGGAGCGGGTTTTGGTTGAACGTTGGGGCGGTGTTGTCTGTGACAGTAATGGTTTGGGTGAATGTGACTCCATTGCCGCAATCATCCGTAGCCGTCCAGCTGCGGAAAAGCGTGTATTCCTGCGGACAGTTGCCGGGTGTACTGCTGGTTGTGAACGTCACAGAAACATCGGAGTCGCAAAGGTCCTCTGCTGTAACATTTGGCACGGCAGGCAGCGGCTCGTCGCATTCGATCGAGAGGGTAATGTTGGGAAGACCGTTCAAAACAGGTGGCGTGTTGTCTTCCACCGTGATGGTTTGTGTATGTTGAACGCTATTACCGCAGTCATCCGTAGCCGTCCAGGTACGTACCAGTGTATATTCCTGAGGACAGTTGCCCGGCATGTTTTGCTCGTCAAAAACAACCGGCACATCTGGATCAACGGCATCGGTAGCGGTCAGGGTCGCCGCTGGTGGCACATTATCAGAGCATTCTATAACGGCATCTTGTGGCAGCGGGTTTTGATCAAAAACGGGCGCAACACCATCGCCAGGGTTGATGGTCGCTTCACCGCCAGCGGAACAGTCGGGATCTCCCGTGTCGCGCACAAAAATGGAATAGGTATTTGGAGCCAGACCCGTGAAGACATTGTCCGGCTGATAATTGATGCCATCAATGGAATATTCGATTCCCTGACAGGTCGTACAGGTAGCGGTAATGGTGATTGTCCCGTCGTCGTCACCGGGGCAGGTTTCATGGGTAACTGTAATATCTGTGATGGTAATGTCGCAGCTGACGACTGAACAACTGCCCGGGTCAACGATCAGTGCGGTAAACGTGCAAGGCAGGCCGGATGCGTCGGTGATGGTAACAAGCACATCGCCGGAACCAGCCGATCCCTGTTGAAGACGGAAATATTCGGAAGCACCATAAGGGATATTATTCGCCGGATCGGTGCCATTCCACAAAACAGAGCCGGTGTTTACCGTCACGTGGTAGTCGGCGCTCAGTCCTGTGCCCGTGGGATTTAGCTGAAACCAGATGAAGTCGTCTGTATCATCGTCCCCTGACTCGTTGTTGTCTTCGCAATGCACATCGGTAAGGCCAGCGTCGGTAAGTTCACAAAATGGTGTGGAGCAGGAACCAGGATCTACAATGAGGGCATCAATGGTGCAATTGTCATCCCCATCATCCGTGATCGTCACGGTCACGTTTCCACCACCTGCCGAGCCCGCCTGCAAGCGGAAAAAAGTGGACACACCATATGGGATGTTCGTGGGTGGATTGCCGGAATCTTCTGTAACGGACCCTACATTGACCGACACGCTGTAGGTAGTGGCCAACCCGGTACCCGTCGGGTTGAGTTGAAACCAGATATAGTCATCGTTCGGGTCGTTGCCGGATTCGTTGTTGTCTTCGCAATGCACGTCGGTGAGGCCTGCGTTGGTCAGGAAGCAAGCAGCAGTCCCGGTAATGGAGATATCATCAATGCCAACCCACTCGTCATTGCCCACGGCGTTAGAGGTCATGATCCGAAACTGTACTTCAGGCTGATTGTCTGCCGCTGCCGGCAGGGTCACATCTATTGCGGTAACCAAATGGTTCTGGCCTGGGCCCGTGGTGGCATCGGCTATATATCCCGCTGGCAAATTGGTAAAATTGCCAGAATTGCCGATGCGGTATTGCAAGGCTACCTGTTGGATCGAATTATCGTTGGTGCTGTCATTATCCCGCACGTTGTATTGAATCCGAATATTGCTTTTACCGGTGGTGATTACGCTGATCAATAGATAGGGCGCATCGGCTGTTCCGGAACCCTGCAATGCTACCACGCGAAGGTAGTTGTCGAATTCTGCCACACCCCCAGTGGCACTTGTTGGAAGCGCCTGGGCATCAACATCAACCACTCCAGGGTCATCCGCGGCGAGCAAAGTTTGCGGGTCCACGCCAGTGCCAGCTGTAATATTGTCCCCACGCCGGCCCTGTATGCCAGGAACCCCACTCCAGTCATCATCGACTGTTATCAGGTTCGGATTGCCCCAGTTTTGAGAAAAAGGAAGTGGCTGTGGCACTTGACCGAAGGCAACACAAGAAAAAACTAAAAGTGCAAATACTAGGAGTAATCCTTTTTTCATGAGATTAGTGATTAAAGCGATAAAAAGCGAACTTTGAAACCTATAAGGTTTACAAAAACCTTATAGGTTTGGCAGCCAAAAATGACAAATGACTGCCCTGGAGCAGCATCGAAACAGCCAGTAAATGGGAAATGACCTTATTGGAAAACGGGCTTAACTTCTCCGAAGGCAAAAATTGAGCCGGACAAACAGGGGGAGCAAAAACGGCGGCTCAAAAAGAAGAAAAGTCAGCGGCGAAAAGCCAAAGCAGTCATGAGATTACAAAAAAAAATCTTATGGATTAAAAAAAGTCCTGCAAAAGTAAAAAAGCCCGCCGAAAATACAGCGAATCAGTACAAATTTTCCGAAAACTTAATATCCTAATATCCCAATATCCTAATATCTTAACTGAACCACCCACACATTCCCCGTCCTTCCGCACTCGTCCACCGCCTGCGCGGGATCGAAATCCAGCGCGATATTGGGCGAAAACCTGCTTCGGTCCTTCAGGTTTATGGATACCGTTCCTTCCAAAATTTGTCCGGGGAAAATTGTGCCAAAATTCAATGATCCGATGTTGATTTGGATCAAATTGGAATCCGCTGAA
>JAUSMG010000102.1 GCA_030645295.1 Saprospiraceae bacterium
ATTGACGCCACTGGTAACCTTTACGTCGTGTACTCGACCGTACATGAATTGCACCTGGATATAAACTCAAACTTCAACTTCCGCCAGCCCTTTATCGTATCCTCGGCTGACTACGGTGAAACATGGACCCTTCCACAGGCAGTCCTGAATCCAATCCTTATGGAAGATGACTCTGTGGAAGTTCCCTACCTCGAGGCGATCTTTAACGCTACCGCAAAATTGGCCGACGACAAAGTGCACATCACTTTCCAGTCTGATTTCTCTCCGCTAACCTACCTGAACTCTCCTGGCACGGATAGCGATCCAACGGACAACTACATCCGATACGTAGGTTATCCGACGGCTTGGGCACTCGTGAACACAGAAAACGTTTCGGCTGAATCCTTGAAATTTGAAGTGTTGCCCAACCCGGCCAACGACCGTCTGGTGATTCAGTACAGTTCAGACCGAACTCAAACAAGCTTCATCGAGGTTTATGATATGTTTGGTCAGGTGGTGCGCAAAACCACGCGTGCAACCCATGGAGAAGGAATTGGTACGGCTGAAATAAATACCGCCGATTTGCCAAATGGCATGTACTTCGTACGCCTTAACCTTGGCAATGCCTTTGCAACGCGTAAACTGACCGTTCAACACTAATATTTTCAAGGTCAACGTTAAATCATAATTAATTTAATGTAGGAAGCCGTCCCCATGTATTTGAGGGCGGCTTCTTTGTGTTGGATGATCAGATCAGGATAATTAATAGTTTTAACTAATGCTCTAATCATTGAAAACCAATATTAAAGCTCTCATAGGCTAAACTTCATTGGGGTGGCCTCTGTTTTTTGTGAAAATAAAATTTCCAGACTGCAAATAATATCTAAACAGCGCCGTTTACCCGCCAACTTAAACCGACTTACAATGGCTTCTTTGAATCCTCTCACCGGGGTTTTGGGGCGGCGCAAGGCAGCGCATTTGTTGCGCCGGTCGACGTTCCGTCAATCCCGGGCTAAAGTGGACGAGATGGCTGGCCAGACTGCAGCCGAAGCACTCGCCTCCTTGCTGACCTCCTACCCGCTCCAACTCGATCAACCAGTATATTCTGATGGCGCCTCTGCCCCGGTAAGCTGGGTAAACCCGCCACAGCCTCCCAGTGCCCCATTGCCTGGCGACGACAAAGACCTCACCCGCTTTGTAATGGGTTGGTGGGTGAATGAAGCATTGCACGATCCGGGCGCTTCCCATAAAATGTCCTTGTTTTTTCATCAATTCCTCGCCGTGGATGCCGCCAGTGGGACCAGCATGGAATTTTTCGATTATCTCGCATTGTTGCGCTGGGGAAGTTTGGGCAATTTGAAAAAACTGGTCACCAAAATGGTCACAGACAACTGTATGCTTACCTACGTTGACAATGACCAGAATTTTGCACAAAACCCCAACGAGAATTTTGCCCGCGAGTTTTTTGAACTCTTCACGGTCGGACGTGGGCAGCCTGCTGGACCCGGTGACTATGGCACCTTCACGGAAGATGATGTAATTCAGGCCGCCCGGGTATTTACGGGATTCAACCACGCCCAGCGGCATCAGTATTCTGATCCTGAAACCAATATCCCCGCAGGCAAAGCCTACCCGCAAAGTCACGATTTTGATCCCAAAATTTTTAGTCCTCGGTTGGGCGGAGCCACCATAACAGCGCCAACGCAAGACACTGTGGGTATGGTGGCTGAACTCAATGCTTTCGTGGATCTCGTATTCGCTCAGCCCGAAGGCAGCAAGAACTTTTGCCGCAGAATTTATCACTTTTTTGTAACCCGAAATATTCCACAGGACGTTGAGGATGAGATCATTGCACCCTTGGCCCAGTTGCTGGTGGACAGCAATTTTGAGATAAAACCCGTGCTTGAAAAATTGCTTCAAAGTGAGCATTTCTTCGACGTGGATGACTCCAACAATACCGATGAAATTGTGGGGGCACTGATAAAAAGTCCGCTCGATCTCAGCTTGCAAGCGCTCACTTTTTTCCAATTGCCCATCCCCGATCCGGTCGCTGAAAACAAAAAGCATTACGCCGATTTTTATAGTGCAGCAGTGTTGGAACGGATGCTTGCCCGCGCTGGAATGGATTTGTTCTACCCGCAGGATGTGGCCGGTTACTCGGGGTATTATCAGGATCCCGAGCTCAACCGACAGTTTTTCAACTCGGCCACCATAGTTCAGCGGTACAAGCTCCCGCAAATACTCCTTACGGGCACCCATGCCTGGGGCAGCGGTTCAAATGACCCAATCGGCACAAAACTCGACGTCGCCGCCTGGTTGCGCGACAGCGGCGTAGTGTCTGACCCGCTGGATTCTTACGTCATTGTACAGGAGTTGCTTTATTATTTATTCCCGGAGGAGCCTGACAATGATCGGTTTACGCATTTCCTTGTAACGATTTTCCTTGATCAGCTTCCTCCACAGGATTGGGTGTATGAATGGGAGAACTACCTGGCTACAGGCAATGATTCGGAGGTAAAAATTCCGCTGGAGCGGCTCGTCAATGCCATATTGTACGCGCCGGAATACCAGGTGATGTAACCCGGAACGCTGTTCCGGGATAAAAGCAACGGAACGGAGTTCCGATGTACAACACAATACAATTTTTACAAGATGAAAAGACGCAATTTCCTAAAAATATTTCCCGCTGCCGGGGTTTCGCCGTTCCTCGTGAACGGTTTTCCATTGCGGCCTTTTTCAAACTCGAAAATCTCCCGGATCCTGAATTCCTGTGATGGCGTGGAAGATCGCGTGTTGATTTTGATCCAACTCAAAGGTGGAAATGACGGGGTAAATACCATCATTCCCATTGCTCAATATGACCAGTATGCCGCGTTGCGTCCTGTCATCCGGGTGCCGGAAACCGGGCCGGAGAAGTTTATCAAACTGGACAATACTCTACCCTCTGCAGACCAGATAGGCCTTCATCCTGTAATGAACAGCATGAAAGAGATGTACGACAAAGGTTGGGTAAGTGTGGTACAAGGGGTTGGTTACGAAGGACTTAACGGTTCCCACTTCAAAGGAACTGACCTCTGGATGAGTGGCGGCGACGGCACGCCGGCCAATTTCAACATCCGCTCCGGCTGGATGGCCCGGGCCTTGCAAGCCATGTATCCGGATGTGATGGGCGCCCCGATTCCACCGGATCAAGTGTACCCACTTGGCATTCAGGTGGGCGATCCGAACCCTTCGCTGGGGTTCCATTCTGAAACAGAGCACCAAAACGTGATCAACCTTTACGGACAAGATCCTGCCGGCTTTTACTCCCTCGTTCAGACCATCGGCGGGGCGCCATTGCCCAACTTGCCGGACTCAGAATACGGCGACGAACTCGCTTACATCATGGGCGTGGAAAAGGCTGTAGACGAATATTCCGTGTTTATTACCCAAGCGTTCAATGCTGGAAGCAATGCCATTTCCAACTACCCGCAAACCACGCTGGCCTTTCAACTCAAAACCATTGCGCGACTGATAAAAGGCGGTTGTAAAACAAAAATTTATCTCTGCAATATGGGCGGATTTGACACCCATGGCGACCAGCTTGCCCCGGAAGGAATTGTGACCCTGGGCGGCCATGCCGATTTACTGCGCAACCTTTCCGATGCCGTCAAATTTTTCCTCAATGACCTGGATGCCATGGGCTTGGGTGAACAAGTAGCTGCTTGCACTTTTTCCGAATTTGGCCGCTGCGCCCGGGAAAATGGCTCAGCAGGAACCGACCACGGCACACTAGCCCCCATGATGTTATTTGGAAAAGCCATTAAAGCTGGCGTGAATGGAACCAATGTGAATCTGTCCAATTTGGCGGGTGACAACCAATTGCAGGGGATGCAATTCGACTATCGCCAGGTGTTTACAACCCTGCTTCAGGATTGGCTCGGCGCAAGCAACGACGTGCTGACCGCCACCATGTTTGAAGGATACGTCAAAATGCCCCTCGTAGATTCGGCCTTTGTGGTCAGCCCGGATTGCTACATCGGGACCACCGTGGGAATTTGGGACGAAGCAAGACCTACTAACACCCTCACTGTGTCGCCCAACCCTGCAACCCTGCGGGCAGAGGTGGCCTTGCGCAGCGAAACTGCTTTTGACGCTCAACTTACTTTACACAGCCTCGGTGGAGCCTTGGTCTCTGCGCAAACGATGCGGGTACAAGCGGGGGTGAACCGGGCGTATCTGGACCTACGGCAGTTTCCGCCGGGCACTTATTTCGTACGTTTGGAAGACAAATCCAGCGGAAAAGCCGAGGTTGTGCGCTTGCTGTTAGCCCGATGAGATGATTTATTTCAAAATCCGATTTACATGAAATCCTTTTTCCTTTTCCTTTGGTTTTCCCTTATAACCATTTCATTATCAGCACAAATACCCCCTGCTTGTGGGGGCGGAAGCCCGTCCACTACCTGTGCCTCGGCCTGCATCAATTGTAATTTCAATGGCTATTTTGGCTCTACAGCCGGTTTTCCTTCCGGCGTTGTACCAAACTTCTGCGGCACCGTGGAGAACGCTCAGTGGATGGGTTTTATAGCCGGTGCCGGCAGTGCAACATTTACCGTGATCCCGTCTGATTGCTCCGATGGAAACGGACTTCAAATTGCCTTGTACGAGGATTGTATGGGCGAACCGCTTGCCTGCGAAAAAGGGGAAGTGGATGGCGGTAATTTACCGGTAAGTGTGACCGCAGCATTGGCGCCTGGCCACAATTATTTCCTGATGATCGATGGATTTGCCGGCGATCAATGTGATTTTACCGTGAGTGTTTCACCCAATAACGCTGTATTTGAGCCGCCCCTTGGCCAGGTAGGTCAGTTGACCGGAACTATAAAAATGTGCCCCGGGGCAACGATGCCTTTTTCTATACAGCCGGTTTTTGGGGCGGGAGCCTACATCTGGTCAGGACCTCCGGGGGCTATGATCGATTCAGTGCCGCTGCCCGTTACGGTACTCGGAACAGGTGGCAACGCGGTAAATATTACTATTGGGGATGTCGGCGGACAAATTTGTGTGCAAGCCGCCAATTCCTGCAAGCAAACCGCACCGTGCAGCGCTTCGCTCGCGATCGAGATACTGGACGATTCCTACCGTCCGACGATTGATGCTGACACCCTGCAACATCTGACCTGTTCCGGATTACCCGCCGAGTTGGAAGTGCAGGTGCCGGTCACCGTTGGGTTTAGTATTGCCTGGACCTCAGACAGTACGGGGAATATTACCTCCGGACAAAATTCCCTGCATCTAAAGGTGGACCAGGCGGGAACTTATACGCTCCTGGTGGTCAATGGCCAAAACGGTTGCTCCTCCACTTTGGGTATCCATGTGGAAGAACCTGATACACCGCGCATTACAGATTTGCGGCTGCGCAATATCACTTGTTATGGGTTTGAAGACGGAGAGGTCAACGCCGCAGCGATCGAGGGTGGTCGGTCCCCCTTCGTTTTTTCGCTGGATGACGAACCCTTTGTGTTCGCCCAAACCTTCCGTTACCTTAAGCCCGGCATGCACACCCTGAGTCTGGAATGTTCGGATGGCTGTCGTTCGGATACGAGCTTCA
>JAUSMG010000121.1 GCA_030645295.1 Saprospiraceae bacterium
TCCTGCCATCCTTTACGGCAAACCCACTATACGGGGCACACGCATTGGTGTGGATTTAATCCTTGAAAAGCTGGCTGCGGGTCAGAGCATCGAAAAATTGCTCAAGGCGTACCCACACCTGAATGAGGCACAAATACTTGCTTGCCTCGCTTTTGCTGCGGATAAAATCAAAAACGAAATCGTTTACGAACGCGCCGCATGGCGACGATGGCAGGTAATATTTTCATTGACACCAATATCCTGGTGTACGCAAACAACTCGCTTTCCCCGTTTTGTACGCCATTGATTCCGTGCTTACCAACAATGTTTCTGATTTTCAACGCTTTTCGCACTTAATTACTGTAGTGCCAATGGTTTGGAGCATATCCCAAGTGTAGATCGAATCACCAGTTCGCCTGCCCAGCCAAAGCGAAGGCGAACCACCATTTACCACCCATGGTCTCCTACGAAAAAATCTTCCAGAACAACCGCCAGTGGATCGCGGAAAAAACCGCCACCGAAAAAGACTTTTTTGAAAAACTCGCCCGCGATCAAACCCCGGAATACCTCTACATCGGGTGCTCCGACAGCCGCGTCACTGCCGAAGAACTCATGGGTGCGCAGCCGGGGGAGGTATTTATTCACCGGAATATTGCCAACGTAGTAGCCTCGGTAGATCTTAATGTCTTGTCCGTCATCAATTATGCCGTTAGACACCTGAAGGTCAAGCGAATCGTTGTGTGCGGTCACTATGGCTGCGGTGGGGTAAAAGCAGCCATGCAATCCAGTGATCTTGGCATTCTTAACCCCTGGCTGCGCAACATTCGCGACGTATACCGCCTGCACAAAACGGAGCTCCAGGCCATCCCTGATGAGCAGGCCCGCTACGACCGTCTCGTCGAGCTCAATGTGCAGGAACAATGCGTCAACGTGATCAAAACCGCAGCCGTTCAACAACGTTATGTAAAGGAGGGGTTCCCGTCCGTACATGGCTGGGTGTTCGACATGCGCACCGGCATGCTCAAAGATTTGGAGATCGACTTTCGTAAGATCCTGACCGAAATTCAGGAGATCTACAACCTGACCAATACGGACTGGTTTGATGGGAGCGATCGTTAAAGGCCACAAAACGCAACCTCCTTCCTCTTGTAGCGTTTTACAAAACACGCTTAGACCACACACATGAAAATATCCGACATCCTTTCCGTCCTCGAATCTGTGGCCCCGCCCCATTTGCAGGAATCGTACGACAATTCGGGACTGATCGTGGGCGATCCGAATGCCGAAGTGAATGGGGTGCTTTTCTGCCTCGATTCCACAGAAATCATTGTGGAAGAAGCTATCGCACGAGGTTGCAATCTTATCGTTGCGCACCATCCGATCGTATTTCGGGGGCTCAAACGATTCAATGGCGCCAGCTACGTTGAGCGAACGGTGATACAAGCCATCCGCCACAATGTTGGCATTTACGCCGTTCATACCAATCTGGACAATGTATACCGGCAAGGCGTAAATGCCAAAATCGCCGAGAAGATCGGGCTTTTAGAAACCCGTATCCTTGCGCCACGACCGGAAGACTTTGAGATCGGAGCGGGCTTACTGGGCAATTTGCCCAAACCTATGGATGAAGCAGAATTCCTCCAGCACATCAAAAAAACCTTGAAAACCAATATCATCCGTCACACTGCTTTGCGTGGAAAACCTGTTCGAAAGGTGGCCGTTTGCGGTGGTGCGGGCAGTTTTCTTTTATCCGAAGCGCTGCGCGCCAAAGCAGATGCTTTTGTTTCGGCCGACTTTAAGTACCACGAATTTTTCGATGCTGAAGGCCGGCTGGTCATTGCCGATGTGGGCCATTTTGAAAGCGAACAATTTACGATTGAACTTTTGCGGGACATTGTACAAGAAAAATTTACTACTTTTGCGCTCCATTTGACAGAAAAGAACACCAATCCGGTTTTTTATTGTTAAAAACCGTTGATAACCAACAGAATAACTCACTCACACATTCACTCATTCACTCAATAGAATGGCCGTAGAAGCATCCATTGCCGACAAACTCACTATGCTGTGGAATTTGCAGCAGAATGATTCACAACTCGATGAAATCCAAATTCTCAAAGGCGAACTCCCCATGGAGGTAGCCGATTTGGAGGACGAAGTGGCGGGGCTAGATACCCGTATCAAGAAAATGAAGGCCGCGCTCAAAGAAAGCGAGCAGGAAATTTCCAAGATGCAAACCTCCTCCAAAGAAGCGGACGTGAACATCAAGAAATACCAGAAACAACTTGAGGAGGTGAAAAACAACCGCGAGTACGAGGCCCTGCAAAAGGAAATCGAACTGGCAAAACTTGACATTCAGCTCTCCGAAAAGCGGGTCCGCGAAGCAAAAGGCAGCCTTGAAGGCAAAAAAGAAAGCCTGATGATCGCTGAAGCCAAACATGAGGCGAAGCAAAAAGAACTCGAAGCTAAAAAAGTCGAGTTGCAAAGTGTGATCGAAAAAACAGAAGGCGAAGAGAGGCGTCTGCACAAATTAAGCGAAAAATTGCGCGAAGGCATCGAAGCCCGTCTGATCAATGCCTACGATAAAACCCGCCGTACTTACCGCAATGGGATTGCAGTGGCTACCGTGGAGCGCAATTCTTGCGGAGGTTGTTTCAACAACGTACCACCGCAGGTACACCTCGAAATTGGTCTGCACAAGCGCGTAATTGCCTGCGAACACTGTGGCCGAATTCTGGTCGACCAAAGCATTGTGTCGCCGGAATCTTTGGTAGAAGCATAAGCATCTACCCCTACGCTGCTTTTAAAAAGCCGCCTTAAAGACTGACTTTGAGGCGGCTTTTTTATGCCATGGCCCCTGTTCATCTTAAAAAATTAACAATTTTAATGTCGCAAGCCATTGATAATCAATTGTTTTAAAATTTAATAACATTTAGATTTTTGCGATTGGCATGCCTTTTGAAAACTGTATATGT
Organism: Saprospiraceae bacterium; assembly: GCA_030645295.1. Classification (GTDB taxonomy): domain Bacteria; phylum Bacteroidota; class Bacteroidia; order Chitinophagales; family Saprospiraceae; genus M3007. Next base: position 2,955 of record JAUSMG010000121.1, read on the forward strand.
AGTAGTATAAACAAAACGATTACGACCCTCCACGTATGAAAAGGACAAAACACTATCGACCCACATCACCTCGGCTTTCCACCTTGCCCAAATATTTGGGACCAACCACGTAGGTCAGCAGATACTCTACCCACCTTCGTTTAATTGTAGGCTTAGTCCAGAAGCGTCATCGCCTCGAACAGCAGTCATTTGCTTTTTGAGGGCATGATTCCGTACGCCTCAAACTTCGTCTTCATTTTTTTTAAACCACGCAACCAGTTGTGGTAAAGCCACTTCTATATTGTTTGGCGCATAAAATCATTGTTTCGTCAGAAAAAAAACGTTAAAGGATTTGATGTTCCCACAAAACGTCGTTCCTTGCAATGTTTTTTTTAATATCCCTTGTCTCATGTCTCTCATGTTACATCCGTTTCGGCCTTTCTTCGTATTTCTGTTCTTCGCAGTTTTCCTCTGTGGGAACCATCGGTTGCACGCTCAAAAATTTGTAGTTTACGATAATCTGGAGCAACTTCAAAACCGTATCAACCGTGCAGGTGATACCACGCTTGTCCTCAATTTCTGGGCAACCTGGTGCAAACCCTGTGTGGAAGAACTGCCTTGTTTTGACGAATTGCGTGAATATTACGGGACTCAGAATGTTCAAATAGTCTTGGTAAGCCTCGATTTCAAGAGTCAACTTGAAAAGAAATTTATCCCGTTTTTGAATAACCATCGCCTGAAATCAGAGGTTGCCTTAATGGCTGATCAGGATATGAACACCTGGATCCCCATGATCCATGATGAATGGGATGGCGCCATTCCCGCAACCTTGGTGTTAAAAGGTAAAAAACGACGTTTCAGTGTCGGAAAATTTGAAAACCTTGAGGAGTTGGAAACCTTCGTGCGCCCATTTGTTACGGATTCTGTAGGCTTGTTCATTGGGAAAAAAATGACTTGCAGCGACCTGAGCGGCGGTAAGAAATAGATCCTCCGAGTTTTACCCATTGATTGGATTGCTTTCGCAACTACCGAGATTACTCCCTCTCCCACGAATCGTTTACAAATTTTTTAATATATCTGCTTATGAAAAATCCCCTACTCCTTCCGGTTACATTAGTAGCATGTTTACTATTAATGTTGAGTAACACCACCCCAAAAGGCTACACCGTCGGCGACATTGCCGAAGAGTTCTCCCTTAAAAATGTAACTGGCGACACGGTCTCGCTTTCAGATTACAGTGATGCAAAGGGAGTTATCGTCATCTTTACTTGCAACCATTGTCCTTTTGCGCAACTCTATGAGCAACGCGTTATAGACCTGCATCGGATGTTTGCCCCGCTGGGCTTTCCGGTGGTTGCCATCAACCCGAACAGTCCGCTCATCACTCCTGAAGACAGTTTTGAAAAAATGCAGGAGCGAGCCAAACAAAAACACTACCCCTTTGCCTATCTTTTTGATGAAGAGCAGACCGTGTTCCCCAAATTCGGGGCTACCCGGACGCCGCACGTTTTTGTGCTAGATGGCCAGCGCTCCGTGCGCTACATCGGGGCTATCGATAACAACCCGGAATCCCCAAACGCGTCTACACAACGGTTTGTTGAAAATGCCGTTAACGCACTTCTAAAGGGAGAAAAACCCAATCCGGATTTTACCAAGTCCAATGGGTGTACCGTGAAAAAGGCGCCACCGCCACGGTCAGCAGTACCGAATTCGGTACTGACTTCACAAGTTCGCAACTGAAGTCTGTATTTTTAAACTTGTCAGATAAACGTGATTCATGCGAATCAGGGATTTATTTTGCGATGTTTGGATCATTTAAGCCACTACGTGGCTCTAAAATCACCCCCTTTCGGGATCATCTCTCACAGTTTTATATTTTCCTGTTCTCCGGTTTTGCGGTTTTCCTGTTTAATTCTGCTTTCTAAAAATTCGGGATGGTCCATGTTTATAGTCTAAAAGTCAGACACAGGCTAATTTACCTTGCCCTCAAAACGGCCGCGCCGGCTTAACCGGCCCTACATCATCCGGTGGGTTAAACCACCACCGTATCGTGGCTTCTATCGAGCCATTGTGGTGTTTACGGAGTCGGGTTAACCCAAGGTCGTAGGAAAAGCAGAGGAAAAGTTTGTCCATTGCCTGAAACCCGAGTGCAACATCCATGCTCTCACCAGCAAAATTGGTGTCCCCACCGACGCGATAAGTGAGGCCGCTGTAGAATTTATTGCGAAGTAGGGCGCTAAGGTTCACTTCTGCATCAAAAGGCGCTCCAACAGCATAGCGAAGCAATACCTGGGGGGTAATGTCGAGTTCATCCGTTGCTTCAAACTTGATCCCGCCCATGGCATTGATATGCTGTACCTCACGGGATAGGACATCCCCGAATTCAGAAAAATCAATGCTATTGCTCACAATGCGCGGCAGTGCAATGCCGCCATACCAACGATCCGAATAAGCGTTGTAATAAACCCCCGCCCCAAAATTGGGAACAAACTTGCTCTTTGGGTCGGTAGGTATACCCGGATCATTCTGGTCAATGGGAATAATGCGGGCGTCTGCCCAGTTTTGGCGAATGTTACGCATGCTGGCCTGCAAACCCACCGCTAAGGTGCCCCGCTTCATGTGTATTCGATAAGCATATGCAATGTCAAAGGTCAAATTGGTATTGATGCCAATGCTCTGCCGCGTAATATTGCCGCCTATGCCTACACGATTGTTCAACAAAGACTGCGTATAAGAAAGCGACATTGCCTTGGGCGCTCCATCCAGACCCATCCATTGATTGCGGTAAATGGCGGTAAGCGTAGGCGACACGAAATTGCCCGCATAGCCAGGATTGTACGTCAGTTTATTGAACATAAACTGGGTGTACATCTGCTCTTGTTGGGCCGAGCTATAGAGCCCAAGACTGAGGAATGGTATAATGAGATAAAGTTTTTTCATGGCACTGCGTTTTTGGACTTTGGATGTTGGAGTTCGGACGTTGAACTTTGGACTTTGGATCTTGGATTTCGGACGTTGGACCTTGGAATTTGGATGTTGGATTTCGGACTTTGGATCTTGGACTTTGGATTTCGGACGTTGGCGTTATTATCCTGAAAAGTTATTCGATCTAATGTCCAATGTCCAATGTCCAACGTCCAACCTCAGCGTTGAATCAATAAAAAGCCCGTATAAGGTTTGTCCGTATCGTTCAGTTTTACAACATAATAGTAGGTTCCGGCAGGCAGATCTTCATTGTTGTGCGTTCCGCCCCAATCGTTTAAGTATGGTTTTGCCTGAAATACAACATCACCCCATTGATTGAAAATTGCAACGTCAAGATTAGCAGCACCTTCCCCCAGCGTACACTCCTCAGGGATTTTGAATTGATCGTTGAACCCATCATTGTTGGGTGTTATGATGGTTGGAATAAAACAGTCTGCCGCACCGCCGACCTGAAAAGTCACGGTAGCAAAGCTACAGGCATCCGGACAATTGGTGTTGCAAATGCGATAGGTCATCACTTCAGTTCCCGTAAAACCGGAACGCGGGCGATAGACATAGACCCCTGTGCCCAACGTATTTATTATGGCGCCTGTAACCGGAGGAATCGTGATGGCTACCGTAAAATTCGTAGGCAAAATGTCATTGAGCAGCACACGTACATGGGCTGTATCTCCAAAATCAACCATGACAGTATCGTCGAATGCAGTTGGGAATATTTCATAAAATATCTCCAGCGTATCGCGTGACAGGGCGCCGCAGACGCCACCGTTGATGGTCCAATAAATGGTATTTTTTCCAGGTTTGAGTCCACAGACCTCGGCGCTGGTCGGTGTATTGACCGTAAATTCCAAACCAGGACTGCTCCATGTCCCCATCTCAAAAGTACCGAGGGTCGAAGCCTGAAGTTGAGCACAGCCATCGTTGCTACAGATAAACTGATTTGATCCGGCATTGGGTTTTATATTATAAATGAAAACCCTTACTACAGCGCTGCTAAACCCACATCCAGGGTTGCCTATTTCCCAGAAAAATGGATAAACCTGACCGCGTAGGAGGTCGCCACTAATGGTTGTATTCGGGTTACTCGGGTCGTCGATCACTATGCCAAATCCGGCCTGATTTGGATCCTGTGTCCACATCCCTGGAAAAGTAGTGCCTTGTGTGGCATTGAGTTGAATTCCGGTGGTTTCACAAGTGCGAATATCCAGGCCTGCATTGGCTTGTTCAGGGTATTGTGCCGTGATCACCACGGTATCCCGACTGAAATTTGTACAGGCGCCATTGCTAAGGCTCCATTGAAAAGTGTACACTGTATCTGATCCGGTAAAGGTGGTGCTGGGCTGGCTTGGGTTGGCGATCGTTACCAAAGGCCCGCCAATTTGCGACCACATACCCGTCACTCCGCCGGAGGGTTGGACGGCAGATAGAGCAATAATACTGTCTGCGCAGGCAAAACGGTCCAAGCCCGCAAAAGCGTTCACATCGGGGGGGATGATATTAAATTCAACTGAAACCGGTAAGGAGAGCGGCGAATCACAACCTGCCAGAAGCGGCGTTGTGGCAAAAACGCGGAACATGTGGGTACCCGGCCCGAGCCACAGCACACTATCCAGGTTCAATTGACTGGCGGTAGAGGGCCCTGCAAGCACAATGCCGGTTGCCTCATGTACCCAGGTGTACAACATTCCATTCACCGGATTGAGGACATTCAGGAATTCTCCAACGGGAGGCCGGTCAATACATATCCGGAGCGGTGGCAGCGCAATGGTTGGTGTTGCTGGCTTGGATATAACCGTCACAAGCGTGGAATCTACCGATGATGTACAATTCTTAACCTCTACCCGCAATTTGTATTGCCCTGCCATACCACTTGTCACAAACGGTCGCGTGGGATCTTCGAGGGGAGACATGAAACCAGACGGCCCGGTCCAGAAATAAGTAGCACCAGGAATTGTTGGTGCATATAGTTCCAGCACATCACCTTGGCAAACAGGGGAATTGCTGCTGATGACCGGGGTTGGGGGTATAGGATTTACCGTAACCGTTACAGTATTGGATGCTGCGGACTGACACGCGCCATTGGAAGAAATGGCTTTCACCGTATAATTACCACTGTGCCAGGGTTGAGCGTTTGGGATGGTCAGCGTTGTCGTTGCGGTGATCGTATCACTGAGGCTGCCGGGCCGGTCCCAGAGGAAGGTGGTATCCTGTGTAACGTTGCTAAAAGTCAGTGTCACGGTGGCGCCGGCGCATACCGGCTGTTGGCTTACTGTCAATACCGGTGTAATAGGCAGTGCTTGCATATTGACACCTGTGGTAGCAGGCGAGGAAGGACAACCAATGGCGTCTTTCACGACAAGCGTGTATTGGCCATTAAGCGCGGTACAATTAGCGTCCGGACCAATGATTGGGGAAGCCAAAGTGGAAGGCGTCATCCCAAATGCGGGTCCTGTCCAGCTATAGGTTTGAGGCGGCGGCACAACGTTAGCCGACAGGGTAATCGCTGTTGTGCCATCGCAGCAGACAGGGGCATTGTTTCCAATGAAGGTGATACTGGGTGGCATCACGTTGGTTACAGTCACGGTGGCCGTATCGGCGCAACCAAAGGAGGTTTTCCCGACTACCTGATAAATGCCGCTTGCACCATTGGGTACGGTCAGGTTTTGAGCAAAATGAAGTGAACCATTCGGGAACGTCCAGCACCAGGTCAGGGGTACCTCAGAAGAAAAGGAGGCCGTCAATTGAAGCAGAGAATCCTGACAAATAGGTGAATTCGAACTCGGTGTTACTACCGGAATATCATGTACAACCAAACAGATCAGGTCGGATGCATCTGAATAACAACCCGTTGCAAATACGATCACAGAGTAACAACCTTCATTTTGATTCCCTACATTCGGTATCTGAAGGAAATTGACGGTGGTGGTAACGTCTATTGGTCCGGAAGGACTGGGAATCGTCCACAGATACTCAGAGGCATTTAAATTGTTACAAACCAGGGTTACGGTTTGCCCGGCGCAAGCACTGATATTACCACCAATTGATGGCTTTGCCGGCTTAGGATTAATGTTCACCATTACCGTGTCCGGATTTGAAAAACACCCGTTTCGTTTTGTCCTCAAAATGTATTTCCCTTCGTGAATAGGCTTAACCGCACTATTGGTTATCGCAGGATTCTGTAGCATGCTGCTATAACCGGACGGTCCCGTCCATTCATACATTAAGCCGCCTGTGGGAGGGGTTGGCGACATCAGTGAAATCGCTTCTCCTTCACATTTTTGGGTCATTTCCGGCTCTGCGTCGGCTGGAGGCGTGGGGTGAACCGTTACGATGACCGGATTGGAGAGTGCCGTATTGCAGCCATTGGCAAAAACCTTCAAATAAAAAGTGTAGGTCCCCGGGGCGAGACCCGTGACGGTATAGGTTGTGATGTCGGTCGTGACGCCCAATTCCGTTAAACCTGAGGGCAAATCAACCAGCCATTGGTAACTTACATTTATACCATTATAGGAGCTCGTCTGCAATACTACATTCTGTCCCGGACAAAATGAAACGCCATTGCTCGAAACCAGTACGGGGGTTATTCCCAGTATGGCCAAATTCACCACGATACAAGCCGTAGAAGTACAACCCGTGGCGCCCGTAATGGTCACACAGTACGTGTTGTTATGGACTGCCATGGCATTGTTGGTCACCACAGGATCTTCATCGGTACTGCTGAAGCCATTGGGGCTACTCCAGTTAAAAGTATAGGTGTTGGGAGCGGCAGTAGGCGGAGTGCTGAAAAGTTGCAGCGTACCACCTTCGCAAACTGGCGTGTAACTCAATAGAGGACGTTCATTTTCTACCCGAACAATGGTGGTACAGGAAGCCGAGTTCCCCGATGAGTCTGAAACAGTGAGCGTAACGTTGAAATTACTGCCCGCCTGGTTGCAGTTGAAAGTATTCGGTGCCACAGCAAAACCAAGGTTTCCTGAAGCGGTGCAATTGTCGGTACTGCCGTTGTTTATCTGTGCCGGAAGTAAGGTGTAAAAGGGCAATCCCGCTGGATTTGCAAAGATCGTTAAGGTTGGCTGGCAGATCGGCTTGGGTTTCACCGTGTCGCGCACGGTTACTCCGAAGGAGGTCATCCCGGTCAGGCCAGAATTATCCGTGGTCATGTACATCACGGTGTAATTGGCAGGAGGGAGCGCAACGGTGGTCATATTGCCGGTAAGTGTCCCGGATGTAACTATTTGATTCACAGGTTTTTTTACCACATAATTCACTACCGCGTAACTGTATTCCAGGGTCACTTGAAGTTGGCTGATACCATCCGTTTGGTCGGGCAAAAGCGGGGCACAAGGGCTTATAAAATCCGAATAGGTAAAGATATCGGTATTTGATTCGAGGTAGAAGGATGTGTTTCCTCCGCCAGCTGCCCAGGCATTGATCTGCATTGCCGTAACAGGGATGGTGGTTTCAAAAAATGTGGAGCACTCCCCTATCGTTGTTCCCTGATTGGTCGTACCTAATGGATTATTAAACTCGTCAAACACATTAAAAAACTCTCCAGGTTGTGCATTATCACCCTTATGTCTGATGGTTAATATTCCGGGTCCTACCGCGTTGGGGATTATCCCCGTCAAAGTAGGGATAATGTCGGAAGCGATCACTCCTGCATCTGGGTGCGTTTCAAAATGCAGTGGCATTACGGCCGAGGCAAGACTGAGGCTGGCCGACATTGCACAGTTTTCTGTGATGGCTGGAAACGGGAGGGTCACCAGGCCTTCGCAGTTGTTCTGACCGGTAAAGACCGTAATGTTCGCAGGCGCTATCAGGCTCGGAGCTTGCGTGTCATTCACGGTGATCTGCACGGAGGAAGTACCGGAATTGCCTGCACAATCCGTGGCTGTGTAGACTACTGTGTGTGGTCCTGTGGACAAGAAAGTCTGCCCTGCTGGCGGAAAATTTTGCGAAGTGCCGCCATCCAGGGTGTAGGTCAGGGCAATGGGAACGTCCGTATTGGTATAGGAATAAGAAAGATTGGCCCGAACACGATTGAGTGAATTACAAAGCAGATTTACGGCATAATTGTTCGGAGCTAGCGTAATGGTCAACATACCATCACTGAGCCAATTGTTCATCTGACTGGAAGTGAGGGTAAATAAAGTGTCGCTGGAACCGCATTGTTGAAGTGCACGTTTCGTCCTCCCAAGTAAAATGCCGTTTTCTGCATAAACTGCGAAGTATTCCTGCGGGCTTTCTATATCCGACTGATCCACAAAAATGGTCAGCGTTGCGTTACCCACCACCGGTTGCATGGGTGGAAGATTTGGGAGTGTCCACTGAAATACAATTGTGTCAGCACTTGCAAAGGCAGGCTGTTCGGGAGAGATCGTCATTTGCATGGTGTCTTTTATCAACACCATAATTTCTTGCGCACTGCACACATCAATCAACGAAAGCGGAGCAGGGATGGTCACATCCGCACCACACTCGCCTGGGTCGGTTGGAAATATCATAGCGGCCGGCGGAACAATCGCCGGGGGTGTAGTATCCTCTATCTGAATAAGTTGCGTGTAAGTCTGACTGTTGCCGCAATGATCCGTAGCGATCCATTCGCGCTTTAAGATGTAATCTGTCCAGTGTTCGCAAGTGTCCGGGTCCGGGTTTCGGATTTCGGTTTCCACCAGGGCTACCGCCACCGAATTGTTGCAATTGTCCGCTCCATTGAAGGTGTTGGTATCTGGCGGATCAGGGATTGCATCACATTCAACCGTGACGTTGGGGGGTATATTGATCAGTGTAGGAGGAACAGTATCAATGACATGTACGAACTGATTGAAATTCGATTTGTTGCCACATACATCGCTCGCTGTCCAATGCACCGTAATGGTATACTCATCCGTGCAAGGTCCGGGGGTAATGGTTTCTCCCGTATACGTGGGCGGATCCGTAAGTCCGCTGCAAGCGTCGGTAGGAATGGGCACGGGCGCGGGAAATGGTACCAATGCGCTGCACAAAGCCGTGGTATCCAGTATCCCGCCTGCAACCGGGCCAAGATTGTCTATGACCGAAAGGGTTTGTGTGGCGGTTCGTGTGTTGCCACAGGAATCGGTAGCCGTGAACGTACGGACGATATTGTAACTGTAATGGCCACATGCGGCAGGATCCGGGTTTTGGAAAGAAGCGGTCGCCGTAGTAATGCTTACCACCTGACTGCAAACGTCGGTCGCCATGATGTTCATACCCATAACCGGAACTGGCGGCAACACAAACGTATCACAACGAAAGGTCTTGTTGGCCGGAATAAGGGTAAAAACTGGTCTGGTAGTATCGCTTACAAAAATGTTTTGCGTAGCCGAGGCGGTGTTGCCGCAATCGTCCAAAGCCGTCCAGGTGGTCAGTACAGTGTACGAACCATCGCACAGACTGTCTTTGTAAATCCTTGAAAAGGCAACACTTACACTTGCATCGCAGTTGTCGCTGAGCGTTGCTGCCGGAACTGTGGGCAATGGGTTCGGGCAAAAAACCGTAACGTTTGGTTGCAAACCAATAAAGGTCGGGGCCTGCGTGTCAATGATGCTAAAACGCAAGGTCTTGGTGCTGCTGTTACCGCAATCGTCTGTAACCCGGAAGGTCACATCAGTGAACCAGGTACAGTTGTTGGACTGCACGACTGGATACGGGCCTACATTGAAATTGCCCGAGCCAGATTGACCGCTGGAGGTGGTGTAGGAAAAATTCGTCCAGGTATAATCGGAGCAATCATCCACTACAGTAGCGCTTCCATGGGTGTTTATCCAGGCCTGCAGCACTGTTTGATCGTTTCCTCCGCCACATTGTTCTGTTTTATTCACTCCGGTGATGACAGGAGGCAAGGTATCGATCGCGCCAAAGTCGGCATTGCCCATAAAAGTCTCGTTGCCACAGGCATCCTTTACAAAAAAATCAACCGACACGAGGCCATGAACTTTGTTATAAGATTGATTTCCAATGGTTTGTGTCCCACAGCCGCCAGAAAACGAGGCCAAAAAAGACGACACTACCTGCGCAGAGTCCTTCGTAACACCGCCTATTTTCATGGTATAGGTCAAAGGGAATGAACAAGAATCAAATACCTGCGAGTAGGCTTTCGTTCCGATCCACTCCCGGAGTTTCACCATCTCATTATCGTTCAGGGAACAATAAGCCACGGTGTCTTTGGGTGGTATGATCACCACCGGACCTTTTGCATCAGAAGTTGTAAAAACTACGGATACAATTTGCTGAATATTACAATGATCAATGGCCCTGAATTTCACCGTGAGCGGCACTTTGCAGCCCGGTGGAAAGCTGACCGGAGCATCGTTAAGGAGGGACTTAATTCCTGAGGCATCCGTGGCCGAAAAATTGGCAATTTGTAACGCACGCCAGGCCGGGTAAGCCGTTGCCAGTTGCTCGCAGGAGGACGAGCCATTGAGTGGGTAGCCGGTAATGAGCGGTGGCAAGGTGTCTTTGTATATGATGATGGTTTGGGTGTATGTTGCGGTGTTATTGTTAGCATCTGTAGCCACCCATGTCCTTGTAAAGGTGCCGCTTTCACAAGTATCCGGCCCGGGGGTTTGGCTGAAGGTTTGGTTGATCACTGGCGTGCAGTTGTCCGAAACCGGAAGTGCAGTCTGGACGGGGACCTGAACGATGGAACTGTATTCCATGGGTGAAAAAACGCCCGTCAGATCGAACACAGGAGGCGTATTGTCGACAAAAGTAATGAAGTACTCATACGTGTGCGAGTGCCCCGCATCATCTTTAACAAACCAAAAAACATGCGCAGTGGTTCCTACAGTAAACAGATCATTGTACTGAAACCCCGAAGCAACAGGGTCGAACATAGACATGGTAATGTTGAAGCCCATGGTGGAGGTAACCACAGGATCTGGAACATTGCCCTGCAACATGGAACTGCACGTTGGACCAACCGGGAGTGTGGTTGGCCCATTATAACTGAAATTGAAAAAATCAGGCTGGGCACGTAGCCAGCTGGGGGGAAGCATGAAAAGACAAAGTCCCACACAGAAAGGCATAGCCCGCAAAAGTTTGCGTAACCGGTTTATCATACTGACGGGTTGGGTTTCGATGGCGTTTTGTGCGCCACGGTTTATTCAATTGATATTTTTAAGGATTATAAATCAGGGGGTTAAAAGTATCAAGTTGAAAGTATCAAGTTGAAAGATTTGAGCCCTGTTACTTTCAACTTGTTACTTTCAACTTGTTACTTTCAACTTGTTACTTTCAACTTGTTACTTTCAACTTGATACTGGTTAATCCGTAAACTTCTTATCAGGCACCTTTTCGTCCAGAAACGCATTGATTTCATCCGTCTTTATGTCCCGAACAATTTCTCCAAACTCATTGACATACAGACTGAGTTCTTTAAGATCCTTATTTTCGGAGGCCTTAAAGTCTTTTTTGGGAACAGGTTTGGCGCTTTTAGATTTACTCATATTTGTATTCCTCCATCACTTATGTTTATTCTTTTTTATGGTCAATCATGGCCTTAAGTCGGGCAAGGGTCTCCGCTTTTCCCAGTACTTCCGCGGTCTCAAACACTGCCGGACCTTTCATTGTACCCACCAGGGCTATGCGTAGCAAAGGCAAAATATCGCCGGGTTTAATCCCCTTTTCCTGAATAAATGTTTTTACCGCATCTTCTAGCTCAGCTGCTTTAAAGAGATCAAAAGTAGCCACTTTTTCTGTCAATTCGGCAAAAACTGCTGCTACGTCGCTATTCCAACGCTTTTGCAAGGTCTCCTCGTCATAATTGCGCACTGGTTCAAACAGGTAATAACCCATTTCGACAAAATCGGTCAAAAATGTCACGCGCTCCTTCATCAAAGAAATAGCTTTTGATAGGAATTCGTCGGAAACCTGATAGCCTTTTGCCTCAGCGAGTGGGCGAACCAGGGTAGCCAAAGCCGCATCGTCCTTTGCGTGGATATATTTTTGGTTGAATGACTTTGCTTTTTCATAGTCGAATCGCGCTCCGCTTTTCCCAATGTGTTCAATAGAAAACAATTGGATCAATTCTTCCATCGAGAACACATCCTGATCCCCCCCAGGATGCCAACCCAGCAGTGCAAGAAAGTTCACCACAGCCTCTGGCAAAAAGCCTGCTTCACGGAATCCACCAAAACTTTCCTCCTCCGTTTCACCCTTCCAACCCAGCGGAAACACGGGGATGCCAAACTTCGCCCCATCGCGTTTGCTCAATTTACCATTCCCAACCGGTTTCATGATCAAGGGTAAGTGCGAAAATTTCGGCATCGTCGCCTCCCAGCCAAAGCCTCTGTACAACAAAACGTGGTGCGCCGTGCTGGGCAGCCACTCCTCCCCACGGATCACATGGGTGATCCGCATCAGGTGGTCGTCCACAATGTTGGCGAGGTGGTACGTCGGCATGCCGTCTGTTTTCAAGAGTACCTTATCGTCCAATTCGCTGCTCTCAAAAACCACATCGCCGCGAATCAGATCCTGGATATGGATGCTCTGTCCGGGTTCTACTTTCAGCCGGATGACGAATGGATCGCCTGCTGCTACGCGTCTTTGCGACTCTGCATCGCCCAGCATCAGACTGTTGGCTAAATCATTGCGCGTCAAATGGTTATAAGTAAAATTTTCTGTCGCCTGCCGGAGTGCTTCAAGTTCTACGGGGGTGTCGAAGGCATAATAAGCATGGCCGCGTTGCACGAGCTCATGCGCATATTTTTTATAGATTTCCTTGCGGTCACTCTGCCGATAAGGGCCATCCGAGCCACCAAATCCTACCCCTTCATCAGGCAACAACCCGACCCAGCGCAAGGACTCTATGATATAATCTTCCGCACCCGGAACATAGCGCCCCTGATCGGTATCCTCAATACGGAGGATAAATGTGCCGCCTTTTTGACGGGCAAAAAGGTAATTGTACAACGCCGTGCGCACGCCGCCTATATGCAGCGCGCCAGTGGGAGATGGAGCAAATCTTACGCGTGGTTTTGTCATTTTCGTCGTTTTTACCCG
>JAUSMG010000122.1 GCA_030645295.1 Saprospiraceae bacterium
TGGGGTTTTGCGGGAGAAAACATAGGGGGAATGGTTTCAGGCAACGCATTATTTCACGCAACGGCGCAACGTGTGGACACAAGGTTTAATGATGCGCCGTTGCGTGAAATAACACGTTGCGCCGTTGCGTGAAATAATGCGTTGCCTGAAACCATTCCCCCTATGTTTTCTCCCGCAAAACCCCAACTGCTCGTTGTTCAAAATACCCCTCCACCGCCTTTCTCCCCCACGCCCAAAACACCGTTGGCGTCACAATCATATCCAGTAAAGTAGAAGACAACAAACCGCCCAATATAACCGTCGCAACCGGATAAAGGATCTCCTTGCCGGCCGCCTGTGAATCCATGGTCAGTGGAATCAAAGCCAATGCAGCCACGAGAGCCGTCATAAGTACCGGTACCAGACGTTCAAGCGAACCGCGCACAATCATCTGTTTGTCAAACTGTTCTCCCTCATGTTCCATCAGATGCAGGTAGTGCGAAATCATCATGATCCCATTTCGTGAAGCAATACCTGTCAGGGTAATGAAACCCACCAGTGTAGCGACCGAAAAGGTACCGCCTGTGAGCCAAACCGCCGCCACACTGCCCACAAGCGCAAGCGGGATATTGAGCATCACCTGCAGCGCAATACGCCAGGATCGGAAGTGAGAAAACAGCACCAGAAAAATGCCCAAGAGTACAAAAATGCTCAAAATGCCAATAAGCCTGGAAGCCTCTTTTTGCGCCTCGAACTGACCGCCATATTGAAGGAAATAGCCCTGTGGCATCTGAACTTTTTCTTGGACCGATTTTTGAATTTCTGCCACGGTGCTGCCTAAATCGCGCCCCTGGACATTGGCAGACACCACAATGCGTCTTTGTGCATTTTCGTGGCTCACGGAGTTAATTCCCTTTTCATATTCAATGTGTGCGATACTTTCGAGCGGGATCAGGGTTCCGTCGGGGGTGTGAATTTGCGTCTTGCGGATATTTTCCAGGTTCTCGCGGTCAGCGGCAACAGCCCGTAGCACGAGGTCAAAAGATTTTTGTCCGTCGAGAATTTGTGAGATCACCTTGCCACCGAACAAAACTTCCAGATCGCGCGCAACTTCCCCCGTCTGCATCCCGTAACGTTGCAGGGCTGCGCGATCGAGTCGGATGGTGAGTTGCGGCACCAGTACCAAACGTTCCACTTGTACGTCCACCGCTCCGGGAACGGTTTCTGCTGCTTCCTTGATTTGGCCGGCCAGCCCGCGCAATTCGGTCATGTCTTCTCCAAAAACCTTGATGGCCACCTGCGCCCGCACCCCCGAAAGCAGGTGGTCGAGCCGGTGCGAAATCGGCTGTCCGATACTGACCGATACCCCGGCGAGGTTATCCAGTTGCTTTCGGATGTCGGCAATAACCTCCGTACGGGATCGTGCATTTTCATGTAGCTCAACCTCAATTTCGGAGTTTGAAACCGGCTCCACGTGTTCATCGAGTTCTGCACGGCCGGTGCGTCGGGCCACGTATTGAACATCCGAAACTCGCATGATCAATTTTTCTGCTACCGTGCCGATCTTGTTGCTTTCTTCCAATGAAGTACCAGCCGGAGCGTAAAGATTGACCGTAAAACTTCCTTCATTGAATGGCGGCAGAAATTCCGTGCCAAAGCGCGTAACCATAAAAGCCGAGGCAATGACCAGCGCCGCAGCTGCCACAATGACTGTTTTGGAGTTGTCGAGACCGAAGTTCAGGAGTTTCAGATCCTGTTTTTTCAGCCATCGAACCAACCCGCTTTCCTTGCCTTCATTGAGTTTTGAGTTGGGAAGTAAGTAGGAACACAGTGCAGGCGTTACGGTCAGGGAAACCAACAATGAAGCCAGGATCGACGTGATGTACGCGATACCGAGCGGCGCGAAAATCCGTCCTTCAATGCCCTGCAATTGAAACAATGGCAGGAATACCAATACCACGATGATGGTGGCGTACACGATTGAATTGCGCACCTCGCGGGAGGCGTCGTATACGACTTGCAGGGCTGGTTTCGGGTTTTCGGCGGTCCGGTTTTCTTTCAATCTCCGGAACACATTTTCCACATCCACAATGGCGTCGTCCACCAATTCGCCGATGGCGATGGCGAGTCCACCGAGTGTCAACGTATTAATAGAAATATCGAACCACTTAAAAACCAGCGCAGTAATCACCAGCGAAAGCGGTATTGCGGTCAAGGTGATGATGGTAGTCCGCAAATTCAGCAAAAACAAAAACAGCACGATAATAACCAGGATAAAACCATCGCGCAGGGCATGCTCCACATTCGTCAGGGAATGAACGATGAAGTTTTTTTGCTGAAAAACCTTAGTGTTGAGCCGTACATCGGAGGGTAGGGAAGGCTGGAGTTCTGCCAAGGCTTTCTCTATTTCATCCGTCAGTTCGATCGTGCTTGCGCCGGGCTGTTTTTCAACCGTCAGTATCACAGCCGGGCGTGCATTCACAGAAGCGTCGCCGCGTTTGATGGCAGCACCAAATTGCACGTCAGCCACCTGGCTGAGCAGCACGGGCGAGCCTTCACGGTTGACTACGACGGTCCGCTGCAAGTCTTCCAGATTTTTGGAACGACCCAGGACAGAAATCAAAACCTCCGAACCATAGCGATTGAAAAAACTGCCCGTTGCATTCAGATTGGCATTTTCGAGGGCACGGTCCAGGTCTTCCAGCGTCAGGCTATATTGTTTGAGTTTGACCGACGACACCAGCACCTGGTATTGCAAGCGGTCGCCGCCAATGGGGATGACCTGCGAAACACCTTTTATTGCCAACAGCCTGCGCCGTATGCTGAAATCAGCTAAAGTTCGCAGATCAGCCGCTGTGCTCAGGGTTTGACCCGTCGTACTGTCGGGCTCAGCGGTCACGCCCACCAACATTATCTGACCCATGACTGACGAAATCGGACCCATGACCGGGATGATGCCGTTTGGCAATGGAACGGTAGAGAGTTTTTCAGCCACGAGCTGTCGGGCGCGGAACACATCCACATCCCAGCCAAATTCTACGAATACCAGACCAATGCCTCGGGACGAGCTGCTGCGCACTACTTCTACACCGGGCGAGCCGTTGAGCGCGGTTTCGATGGGCAGAACCGCTTGCACCTCGATTTCTTCGGGCGACATTCCGCCGGCTTCCAAAAATACCGTGACGCGTGGCCGGTTGAGGTCCGGCAATACGTCCACAGGCAGATTGATGGCCGTCCAACTGCCCCAGACGAGCAGCAGCGCGGCAGCGGCCACCACGAAGAGGCGGTTTTGAAGCGAGAATTTTATGAGTTGATTGAGCATAGTTGCAGCGAGCGTTTAGTGGGTGTGGCTGTCGGGGTGATAAAACGCATTTCGTACTGATTTGGGGTGGCCTCAAGATGGCGCTCTTCCAATGCCATATTGCATTTAGGACAGTTACCCGGTTGGTCTTTTGTCACCTCCAGGTGCATGGGGCAGACGTAAATATGGGCATTGTCGCCGGTGGTGTGGACGTGTACAGCGGTTTCAACGGGTGTGGGTGCATTGTTTTGGCATGCGACAAATAAGCCAAACAGCCCCGCGAGCCCAAGGCCCACGAAGAAAATATGTTTCATAAGTTGTTGACAATTAAAGCGTTAAAAAATGGAAACTCGACGGCTAGGACCTGAAATCTCGAATTTATGTCGGGTGGATACCAAACAAATTCTGATTAAAGCGATCGTAAGGACACACGTCTGGCTGACGCAGACTCAAGTCATCCATTGGGGTGGTTGCCAAATGGGAAGGTAAACGGTTTCGGGCAGATACTCGGTGAAGTAAAACGCCAGCTGTTGGATGGAAGCATCACCAATCACCGGAATGAAAACAGGCACCGAAGCAGAAAACAAAACAGTCACATGGCAGGCAGTAACACAGCCGGGGCAATGACAATGATCTTTTTCATCCTCAGAGCAAGGCTGATCTGTCTGATCGGAGGCACATCCATCAGAACCGTTGTTACAATGATTATGGGAATGCGCTATTTCGAGTTGGTGCGTTGACGAATCATGCTCGTGATGAAACCTCGACACATAATCGCTGTCCATATCTCCACAGGCCCATGTACGGTTCGCCGAGAGGGCAACCAACAGGCTGATAAAGAGGAGCAGTTTACTGAGTCGAGGTTTCATAACAAGTGCACAAAGAGAAGGGGCTAATTTGAAGGAACTAATTGCAATTAATGATTATGTCCCTCGTGTCCGGTGGCTCCGGCTTGTCCTTCTGTTACTTTGAGCACAAAATCAGCGGTATGTACTTTGGCATTCGTCTGGAATTGAAGCCAGCCGCGATAAGTGCCAGGTTTGGAGAATGTGGTATGGATATCCAATTTGCCTCCTTCGGCTGCCGGGTGGGTGTGGACGAATTCTTTGGTATCCACTTCAACCAGTACCAGGTGGGCTTTTTCGCCCAGATAATTCTCGAAGGTGGCGGGGTCAATGATTTTGCCATTCTGTTTTATAATGACCGGAATATGCTGCTGACTGCCTGTTGTGAAGCCCGTTCCAGCATGCCCTGCTTCCATGGTCAGCGTGTAGCCATCTATCGTGGTGGACATTTTTTCTTGTGTATAGGCTACCGCTTTGGCAGACGTTCCGGCAACCTTGAGTTCTGTTTTATTCACCTGATTCAAAGCGCCAAGTGGTTTGTAATCGGTGAACGCCCAGTATTTACCACCGGCATCAAAACGTGTTTGATCATGACCACGTCCATTGGTAAAGGAATCTCCCTTTCCCAACACCTTAATGTCATAACTGCCACTGGCCTGGTATTCCGGATGA
>JAUSMG010000172.1 GCA_030645295.1 Saprospiraceae bacterium
TGTATGGTATCGGTATAAAGGCCCTCTGCTATGCCATCGCATAGGGTTTTTACCTGCACTACATATTGGGTTTCCTCATCCAAGTCATTGAGGTTGAGGCTTGGCAGTTGCGTTGGATATTCATACCACTGGTTCGGTGCAGAAAATGCTTCCCGTACGCGGACTACCCAATGGTCCGGATGTCCGGCCCGAGGTGACCAGTTTAACCGGGCGCTGGTTTGTGTGATGTTTATGCAGGATAAGCCCTGCGTGACCGGGCAGGATTCTCCGTACAGAAATACAACCGGTTCGCTCCAGCCGTCATTATTAAATAAATGCTTCATGGTGGGGTCGGTTACCCTTACGCGCACCATATAACTGCGGCCAGGCACCAGCTGCGGGTCTATCGCATTAAAAAATGTAGTATTGCTGCTGGTAACCTGATGCACCGCAAAAGGCTGGTTTACCTGCAGGATTTGTTGCGGGGTAATGCCTTCCGGGGTCAATTCAAAAAGCTGCACCGTATAGTCCGGCACAAAACCACCACCATGCCGCGGCTGCCACTGAACGCTAAAATTCTGAGGGGTATTCACCGCTACGGATGTATTGGGTATCACCACCACCGGCGGGTCGAGCCTTTGATAAAAAATACCTGTGCAGGCGGGCAATGAAAGCGCTTTCTCGGTGCTCCGATCGTAGTCGAAAGCCTGGATACAAACGGTATAAAAACCTTCGGGAAGCGTGCCGTTTCCGATATATTGCTGGCGGGAAATACCAGAAAATACCAGGTTGTCAACCTGCAGGTATTCTGCCAGTTCAGCTCCCGTAATCTGCCGGGGTACACCGTAGTGCAGGGTGATCGGGCGCGGGAGCATGGTTTCGCTGCTGTGAATCTGTATGCCCTGGCCTTCAATACTGATTTTGAGCCGCACCTGATAGGAGGGTTCAAAAGCATCGAGGAATAACAAGGTCGCGCCGATACGATTACTTCCCGGAACCGTCCAATCGGCCAGCGTGCCCGAATGCGGCGGTGTTGAGTGGGTGGTAATGCTTACCGGATAAACAGCTTGTGCATACACTGCCTGAAAGCAGCAAAAAAGCAACAGGATCAGTACAAGTTGAAAACGCTTCATATCTTGAAATAATTTATTTTGAAGTAGTATCCCCGAGGGTTGCGTAAAAAGCCAGAACCCCGTCAATTTCTTCTGTGATTGAGCTCCGCTGTTGTTGTTGGCGAGGACGCCAAAAACGGCAAAGCATTGATTATCAAGCATATTTAAGCACCCGCTGGCAGCATCTTCCGTTGTTGGCGTCCTCGCCAACAACAACGACGGAGCTCAATTCCATGCAAAAAGTACCGATTTTACTTTTGAGATTTAGTCACCGGGTGCCTTTGAGTGACCCGGCGACTAAATCTCCATCGAGTATAAATGCAAAAGAGATTATTGATTCCCCTCAGATTTTGCCGGTCGTTTTTTGGGGTTTCCATTCTGGAATGAATAGGCATAAAATACCCGCCCATACAGTTCGAGAAAATCGTTGTCTGCGCCTGTACGGTTTATGAGGGATACGTCCATGCCGATCTTATTGCTTTTCGCCAACTGATAGTCGGTGGTAAGGCCAACATTAAAGGCAGCACTGTTGTCGGTCCCCTGGGTTAAGAAGGTATTGTAGCTTGCTCGACTACTGGTGTGCAGGGTGTTCTTAAAAAAACTCCGGGAAGCCGTCAGTGTCGGCGACAGGATATTGGTGCTGAGGGCTGCAAGTTGGGTGTTGCTCCAGCTCAGGCCGGCCGACCAGTTCCACAGGCCCGCCGGCCTGGTTTTGGCGTAGAACAAGGAAGTGGTAAAGAACTTTGATTTCGCGTCTGCCTGTACGGCGTCATTCACAATGCTGTTGGCCGATTGGCGGGACAGGTTTATGCTCCAGATGCCGGGTTCTTTGGGGTCTCCCTCGGTAAGGCTTGCACCCAGGCTGATGTTTTGCGTCACCTGGGCAAGAATAAGGGAATCCACCAGGTTGGCAGGATCGTTGACGGTGCGCAGTTTTGCGGTGTTTTGGAAATTGGAATAAGAGCCGTTGAAACTCAGGCGCTCGGTAGGATTGCAGGAGGCGCTGAGCGAACCGATCAGGCGGCGAGCGCCATTGCGTTCTGCGCCACTGAGGTCGGTGCGTTCCACACCGCCATTGGTCATCAAGGTGATTTTGTTTTTCCACAAATTGGTATTGAAACCACCCGTTATCCGTTCCACATCACTCAGAAAAAACAACGCGCCTAAGGTGCGAAACCCCTGATCTATCCGTTCGTAGCCAGCCGTAAGGGAAGCAACTTTCAGCGCGTACTGGGCATTGGCGCGCCATGCATTGCCGGTCTGCACAGACTCGTTGGGTTTGAAAACGCCGAGCAGTGTATTGCCGGCATCGCGATCGGTGGTATTCAGTTCCGTTGCCCATTTGTTCGTATTGGTAGCGCTGTGGGCCATTTCGCCTTCCAGGTTTAGCTTACGACCGAGACGTTGGGATGCCTGTAAACTCAACACGGCGTTTAGCGTGGGTAGAACGGTCGACAACTGCGGGGTCGCTATGGAATTTTCATCGTCACCGGCGCCAAACCAGGAAAGGCCAACACTTGTGTTATTGCCCTGATAACCAAGCTTCGCGCCATAACCGATGCGTTTATAAACAGGATCAATCCTTTGTAAAGCGCCCAAGTCTTCCCGCGTCGCACGCGACAAGCGACCGTACATGGCGCCTGCATACCATTTACCCGGCTTCAGTTCGAAGCCCAGCCCACGGAACATAATGCCGCTGAGGGAATACCGGGAAAAATTCATGTTCCGGTCGCCGAGGTGTAGCGTTGCCCATTTGTAGCTGGGGCTGATGCCCGTAAAGGTGTACGATGGAAGCCTATATGCCTTGTTCCCATCGGAAAAATACATGGCGAAGGGCGCATTGATCCCCAAGAAACGCAGGTTGAGATTGGCCCCGATCAACCACTGCCAGGCGTCGCGCCGGGCGGCAATCCCTTCCGAATAATAGGAGGAGTTGGAGATATTGAGACCACCGCTGATCTGTAATTTGCGGCTGTTGGGACTTTTCAGGTTCTGATAAATGGACTGCAGGTCCTGTGCTGCGAGGGTATGCCCAAGGAATAGAAAAACAATTACTAGTCTAAAAGCAAGACGCAAATCGTGTACAAAAAATTTGCTCATAATAAAGAAGTTGGCTGAGTGTTACCTTTTCCCCAATTGGGTCAAAAGTATCCGCAGCCAAATCCCTCCCCCATGCACTATTTCGTCAAAAGCATGCACTATTCTTGCATGGCGATGCCTGCGCTCAAAAGAGAAGAGCAAAATCTGGAATACAATAAATTGATAATCAATTACTTGCGCAAATCGCTGGGCGGAAACCTAAATTCCTGAGAAAATGCCCGGGAAAAATAATAAGGAGAGGTAAACCCGGTTTTGTAGGCAATTTCAGAAACGGTCTGCCGAGTCTGCTGAAGCATTTCTTTTGCTTTTCGCAGCCGTATGCTGCGGATATGGAGGGCCGTAGACTGGCCGGTGAGCGCTTTTATTTTGCGGAACAACTGGGATTCGCTGAGGAGCATCTTGCCTGCCAATGCCACACCGCCAAATTCGGAATCGCTCAAGTTGGCTTCTACCCAAACAATGATCTTTTGAAGAAAGAGGCCATCTAAAGTAGGCTCGGCGAGAGGCTGCTGCGCAGGAGCCTCGGCCATTCGGGCATATCGCGCCTGCAGGATCCGCCGCAGTTCCACCATTTTTTCCAGCCGGATCAGCAGTTCTTCTTTCAAAAACGGTTTGATCAAATAGTCGTCGGCGCCCGTCCTCAGCCCTTGCAGTCTGGAATCTATGTCTGCCTTGGCGGTAAGCAATATGATGGGAATATGGCTCGTACGCTCGTCGTTTTTGAGCGTTTCGCACACTTCGTAACCGTCCTTTTCCGGCATCATCACATCGCTGATGAT
>JAUSMG010000148.1 GCA_030645295.1 Saprospiraceae bacterium
ATAACTTGTAACTCATAACTTGTAACTCATAACTAAACAATGCCAGTTACCAAGCCACAATGGGAAGAAGACGAGGACGTACTCGTGATGGACGACATCGGCACGGGCTTGCCTGCGCAAATCATTGTGTTCAACGACGATCACAACTCCTTTGAATGGGTGATCGAAAGCTTTATGCAAGTGCTTCGGCACACCAGCGAACAGGCTGAGCAACTAGCGCTCATCATTCATAATAAAGGAAAAGCAACCGTAAAGTCTGGGGGCAAAAAAGAACTCATCCCGCTTTGTGAGGCTTTACTGGATAGGGGGTTATCGGCAGAGGTAGAAGAAAACTAGACGTTGAACGTTGGAGGTTGGAGGTTGGAGGTTGGACATTTAAAAAAATAGCCCTGCCTTTAACAAAAATGAAGCAATGCACAGTATACACAACCAATTTTTTTCACCAAATCCTATCTTCTTTAACATGGAAAACAAAGTTTCATTCATTCAATCCGTTACGCTCATCCTTTGTGGCGGGCTGCTTCAAGCCTGCGGCAACATCGCCGATGGGTGGTCTGGTGCAGTGGTCGTGGTGGCAGGATTCATCCTCTTCTATGTCGGGCTTGGCAACCTATCACTAGGGCTGGATGACATTGGACGACGGGCAGTGGGTCTGCTTAGAATAGCAGCCATTGTAGGCATTATAGGAGGGGTAATCGATATCATTCCCCTCATGGGTCTGATGTCAGGATTGTTGTACATCGCCGCTTTCATACTTCAGGTATTAGGCTTCTTACAGCTGAAGAATTCTCTAAAACTGGGAGCGGTGGGTAGCAGCGGTGTATCACTATTGGTTGCAGCCAATGCTTTGGCGGTCATTGCTACGCTTTTTGGCATCCTGCCCATTGTTGGTGGCTTCCTTGCTTCTTTTCTGTATCTGGGTACGCTTGCCCTGATTATTTTGGGTTGGCTGCGTGTGCAGGAATCATTAATTCGGCAGAACAGCACCCTCAATGAAATGACAACGGCTTAATATAATTTGTTTCATGCTTGGATTTTACTAATCACAGCATGTGAATCCGTTTAAAAGAAACGGCGGCAGGGGCAATCAGCACTTGCCGCCGTTTTAAATTTTCCTGTTTTACTTTTTGCGGTTTTAGATAAAATGCCCGTTTTCTACCTCCCTGACGACGATTTTCGCATGTTCCCCCAACCCGATCGGGCGGAACCAAGTGGGCTTGTGGCCGTAAGTGCTGACCTGCACGAAGACCGGACGTTAATGGGTTATGCCAACGGGATGTTTCCCTGGTTTGAAGATGGTGGCCATTATTTCTGGTTTACACCTGATCCGCGTTTTGTGCTGTTTCCCAAAGAGTTGCGCGTACACAAGAGCATGCGTTCTATTTTCAATCTGGGTAAATTCCGTTATTCGCTCGATACTTGTTTTGGAGCCGTCATCCAGGCGTGCGCCGCTGTGCCACGCAACGAACCCGGCCCTGACAGTACCTGGATAAACGAACAATTCATCGCCACCTACACCCGGCTGCACGAGCGAGGACTGGCTCACAGCGTGGAAGTTTGGGAAAATGAACGATTGGTAGGAGGGCTTTACGGTATTTCGATAGGCAAGATCTTTTTCGGCGAGAGCATGTTTGCACTCGTGCCCAATGCCTCCAAAGCAGGGTTCATTACGTTGGTCCGGGCATTGGAAAAATCAGGGTTCTGGCTGGTGGATTGCCAGGTAGAAACACCGCATCTGGTTAGTCTTGGGTCGCGCGGCATCCGGCGTTCGGAATTTTATGAGTACCTTTCAAAAAACGCCTATGAGAAAACACTGGTGGGCAAATGGGTATTCAGTGAACAAGGGCTGGGCCTAGCGCCATAGCAAAGAAGTATGTCACACAACGCCACTACGACACAACGTTTTGGTTGTTAAAGCGGTTTATCGTAGTGGCGTTGTGGCGTGGTGTGACATAATCCTACATCGGACAGTTTCTTGCAGTTATTTACCCATCCAAAACCTCTAACCTTGTCAATTATGCTAAAAACTCTATTGCTCCTCGCACTCCCGCTTTCGGCGATTGCTCAAAGCCCCGGAAAAAGTGATATACTCCTGTTCTCGCTCACCAAAACCGCCGACAGTACCTGGCGTCCGGATGCAGCCAGATTCTTAACCGCATTCAACCGGGGTGGCTACAACAATCAACCCAACTTCTTCGGAAACTATGAGTTATGGCTAACCGCCCAGTTTCCCAAAGACACCACGCAAACCGATATCATTGCGCTCGACTTGCTTTTAAAGACCCAAACCCGTGTGACGGCCACGCCCACGACAGCAGAATATTCGCCAACGCTTATGCCCGGTGGCAAACGCTTTTCTGCTGTTCGGGTAGAAGAGGACGGCAACCAAAGGCTTTGGTCTTTCCCACTCGATCGATCAGACAATGGCAGGCCTGAATTCCCCGGAATCTACAACGTTGGTTACCATTGCTGGCTGCGCGACACCCTGGTGGCATTCTTCATTGTGGGCGACAACGACCAGCCCCACACCCTGCAAATCGTGGGCGCCAAAAGTCAAAAGATGCAGCGAATAGCCTCCAACATTGGGCGTTGCCTGTTGAAAAAACCTGATGGTAAATTGCTTTTTGTGCAAAAATTGACCGAACAAACCTGGTATTTAAAAACCTGGGATCCGAAAAGCAATGCACAGGAAATTGTTCTGAAGATGCCCGTAGGAAGCGAGGATTTTTCGCTTCTGCCGGATGGCACCCTGCTTACAGGAAGCAATTCAAAATTATTTCAATTCAAAGCCTCCCGCAATGCCGACTGGAAGGAAGTAGCGGACCTGAGCAAATACGGCGTGAAAAAGATCACCCGTTTGGCTGCAAGTAAGGATGGGAAATTGGCGGTGGTTATACAGTGATCTGGTAAACCCACAAGGGACGTATTTCGCGCAGATGCTCACTACCCTGTTCACCGCCTCAAAAAGGCCTTCACCCGGTTCTGTGCATTTATGCGTACATTTATGTAGTACAAGTTTAAGTCTCCGATGTGATAGTTTTTCCGTTGAAACAAAATGCTGCCTTTGAACTTCGGTTTTCGTGCCAAAAGGATTCCATGATACACCTCTGCATCCGTCACCTCCGGAAATATTTTCTCGAATGGCGTGATCACACCGCCTTTGTTCAATGATTTGGCGGCGTAGGCATTTTCAGTGGTCGTCCAGATAAGTGGATTCGTACAAACAATGTCTTGCTCGAAAGCATGACGCAGGCCATATTTGCGCTCCCAGGTGCGCCAGGAGCAAAAACAATCTGTCTGTTGGGGCGTTTCGCAAGCCTTGAATGTCTTATAAAAATCTGTTTTTACGGGCCAACCAACAATATAGGCCGCAACCAGCTGGGTTTCAACCGATTTGCCTTCTATCAAATCCCGGATCAGATACATGGCATGGCGCGCGCCCTGACTGTGTCCTGCGATGATGAAAGGCCGACCGTTGTTCCAATATTTCAGATAATGCTCGAAGGCGGCCTTCGTGTCAGTGTAGGCAAGATCGAGTGCATGGCGTGCTGATGCCGAATCTTTTTCGGTGAAGAATGCATGCAAATGCGCTTGCCGGTAGCGCGGCGCGAACACACGGCCTGCTCCGTTGAAAAGGGAAGCCTGGTACTGGATGGTACCATTATCTGTTTTGAGATTTGTTTTTGCATCAGAAACACTGGCATTCCAGTCCCGTTGGTGACTGCTGTGTCGGAGACCGCCCGTATAACTGGTTGGGTATAAAAAAATAACATCTACCGGGGCATCTTTTTGGAGGTCAGGAAAATCTGGAGAAGGCGTAAGGTCAGCGGGGTCGGTTTTGTCAGGATGGGCTGCCCAATTATTGAGGCTCGAATAATCAGGTATAGGGGGCACTTTTGCGGCATCGAAGTCATTTTTAGGCCTTACGGCACAAGAAGACAAGCCAATCATTGCAATCAGGAGAAATAAGCGAGTTTTGTCGTTCATCTATTTTGTAAGTTTAAAAACCCAAAATTACGGGAATATCCGTCCAAGATTCGATTTCGCCTTTCAAAGGTCATTTACCTGTACGTTTGCAGTTCCAAAACACACAACTCCATGCAAATTCTTTTCGAAGATCAGGACATCCTGGTAATCAACAAACCATCCGGTCTCTCGTCCGAAAGTGGCACAGCCCGTCACCCTTCAGCCGAAAAAGCTGCGCTGGAATTGTACAGTAAAAAAGTGCTGGGCGATGGTGGTGGCATGAGTATGAAAGTCAGTCCCTATCTCCGCGCTGTCCACCGTCTTGACCGGGCTTCCAGCGGGGTACTGGTGCTTGCCAAGTCAAAGGCGATGCTCACCGAATTAATGAAACAGTTCGAGCGTCGTGAAGTTGAAAAGACCTATCAGGCCCTGGTGGAAAAGGCTCCTTCTGCCGAATCCGGCACACTTACCCACTGGCTGAAACGGGACGAAACTGGCAAACTGGCACTGGTGTTTGACCGTGCCGTACCGGACGCCCAACCCTGCGAATCCGAGTACAAATTACTGGAAATGCGCGACGAGCAAGCGCTTTTGGAAATCCGACCACGCACAGGAAGATTCCACCAGATCCGGGCGCAACTTGCCCATATCGGCTGCCCGATCGTAGGAGATGTGCTGTACGGTGGGAAATTTTGGCGTGAGCATGAAATCAAACTCCACGCACAGCGTTTGGCATTCAAGCACCCCCGCACCGAGGCCCCCATGGTTATCGAAGCGCCGTGGGAATAAGTAAATTAAACATGCGGTACCTCCTATTTTTCCTTTTTCCCAGCCTCTTATTTTCCCAAACGGAAAATCAGGTCCTCGATCCCGATCTGTGCACGGTACAACTTTACTTGTCTGGTTCTCCACTTTCGCAGCCAATTGTGAACATGCAAACAAGTGCCAACGTGCTGGTCCTCGAATTCGATCACATGGGCGATCAACTCAAAGATTACAAGTACTCGCTCACCCATTGCAACAGCAATTGGCAACCCTCAGAACTTGATGACAATGAATATATAGATGGGTTTACAGAGGATCGCATAATCTCGGTACAAAACTCTTTCAACACGCTCGCCCCATACACCCATTATTCGATCGGTTTGCCCAACCGAAATATGCGCTGGGTTCGTTCCGGAAACTACTTACTCAATGTGTTCGATACGGACAATGAAGACCGTCTCGTGATTGTACGACGGTTTATGGTGGTAGAGCCGCTCTGGCGCATTGATGCGGAATTTGTGCGCACCGCTCAAGTGGAAAAACTGGACACACACCACGAAATCGATTTTACGGTAGTGCCCAAGGCCGTCCGGATCTCCATGCCGCAAAACGACGTGAAGGCCTTTGTGCTGCAGAATGGGCGTTGGGACAATGCCCTTGGGCCGCTCAAACCATACATCACCCGGGGCGATCATCTGGTGTTCGATTATCAGGATCGGATTGTTTTTCCGGCCGGAAAGGAATTCAGATTCTTTGATATTCGCTCGTTCGACTACCGTGGGGAGTTTGTGAAAAACATCGTGGACAAACCCACCTACTTTGAAGTGACGCTCAAGCCGGATGAGTCCCGTTTCGACCGCCCGGTTATTTTCCGTCCCGATGCCGACGGACGTTTTGTCATCGATAATCTCAATGCCAATCAGACTTTCCTGCAGTGCGATTATGCCACAGTGCTTTTCTCCCTCAAGCAAAATCTCCCGCTGGACGACGCGGATGTGTATGTGTTCGGAGAACTAACCGACTGGCAACTCAAACCCGAGTTCAGGATGCAATACGATGACGCAGCCCAGGTCTATTGGTGCGACACCTGGCTCAAGCAAGGCCACTACGACTATCAGTATATGGTGGTAGACCGCAAAACAGGCAAGCCAGACCTGGACGGATTTGAGGGGAACTGGTATGCCACAGGAAATCAATACACCATACTGGTTTATTTCCGGCCTTTTGGCGCTCGTTACGACCGATTGATGGGAGCAGTGACGTTGAATAGTAGTAGGCAGTGAGGCAGTGGCAGTGGGCAGTGGCAGTGAGCAGTGGCGGTGGCAGTGAGCAGTGGCGGTGGCAGTGGGCAGTGGCAGTGAGGCAGTGGGCAGTGGGCAGTGGGCAGTGGGCAGTGGCAGTGGGCAGTAGCGGTTGCAGTATTCTGGAAAATTTTGTACTTTAGCAGTATGTAATTTTTCTCGAATCAATAAAACCAAGTGTAATGAGTAATTCATCAAGCAGTTTTCGATCATTGAAAGTTTATCAACTTTCATATGATTTGGCCATGGAAATTTTTTCCTCAGTAAAAATTTTCCAAAGGAAGAAACTTACTCGTTGACAGACCAGATACGACGTT
>JAUSMG010000173.1 GCA_030645295.1 Saprospiraceae bacterium
TTGTGGAAAACTATTAACATCCTTGGTTGAACCTTGGAAGGGAGATTTGGGTTTACCTTTGCGATGTAGGGCGTCATTAATCGTCATTGGGTCATTGGGTCATTATGTCATTGAGTCATTAATCGTCATTGAGCCATTGACAATCAAAAAAATGACCCAATGACGATTAATGACCCAATGACGATCAAGTACCCAAATGAGAAAGAAAAACCCGCCGACGCACCGCCTAACGGCGGCGCTATGGCGAGTAAAGGGGCTGCTTTGGTATTGACGGGAAGGTGTAGTCGTTTCGTAAGCATGCAGGGGCATGGTCGGTTACCCCTCAAAAAACAACGACCAAAATGTAACTGGCGAATACCAGTACGCTATGGCTGCCTAATTCTAGCGAATTAGGACGCTTTTGTACCGTGTGAGGGCTACGCCCAGCGTCCCCCTCTTAGCTTCCGATTTCTGATAGGGGCCACCGTGCATCAAACTTTTTTCAGGATAGTCTGTCGGGATGCTCCGAACGCCAGGCGAAACTCAGGAGATAAGGCGCAAATGTGTGGGTCACTGAACCAGTCTTGTGCTCGAAAACCTAAGCAGTGAATAAGCATGTAGAAGGCGTTGCGACGCTTTGTCCGGACGCGGGTTCGAGTCCCGCCAGCTCCACTTCACCCGCCATAGCGCCGCCGATAGGCGGTGCGACGGCGGGTTTTTTATTTATGCCCAATATCCGACAGGCGGGACGACGGCGGGTTTTTTATTTATCCCCTACCCTCCTTCGCCCTAAACGGGCTTCGGCAGTTTTCTCCCACAACTGAAACAAAAGCCCCAAATAGTTGATTTTCAACGGTTTGGTTTTTTTGAGGTTTCGCTTGGGTCGAGCGAACACAGTCAGGTTACCGTGAAAGAGATTCATAAAGAGCGTATGGAAAGTGAGCAGATATTACGCTTTTGAACGTACTTTTGACCAATAAAATAATCGAAGTCATGCCGACAACTGAAATCATTTTACAAATAAACCGACCGGACGAACTTTCCTTGTTGATTTCCTTTTTGGAAAAATCGGGGATTTCCTTCCAGCAACGCACAAAAAAGGTCGTGACAAAAACGCGCTCTACGGCAGTTTCCCAGCCGTCGAGGAAAAACGCCACACTCGGAAAACACATCGGCTCGATGCCAAACCTCAACGCGGAGGCTTTTGAACTGCACCTTAATCAAATGCGAAGCGAATGGGAACGCGATACCTTTTAGACACAAATACCGCCATTTATCTGATAAAAGGCAGCGTTCCAATTTCCAACCCAGCTGCAATAGCAGACGCATCCGGTGAAGCCCCTCAATTGTCGGTCATATCCAAGATTGAAATGCTCGGCTGGAACGCGCCGACGGAAGAAGAAGCTCAAAAGTGTCGGGAATTTGTTTCTGATTCGGAAGTTTATCCGCTTTCCGATGAAATTGTGGAAAAGACGATTTGGCTTCGGAGGCTTCCTCAGAAACCGAAACTGCCCGATTGTATCATCGCTGCTACAGCGATTGTCCACGACATGGTTTTGCTCACGCGTAACGAAAGCGATTTTTCAAAAATCCCCGGATTGCGTTTCGTCAATCCGTTTGTAGCGATTTGACTGCACCCACATAAATCATGTTATGCCTGGAAAGAAGATAAAAGAATGACAAAAATATCTGCGGTCAGTTTTGCGCGATATCCGGCCTTCCTGGCTCACGCAGGTATTTGTATTTTTCTTTCTTTTTCAAACATGGTTTTTGGTCAAGCGGTTAAAACCCTCGATTCTTTGCAGCAACTCCAAGAGGTTGTTGTACAGGGCTATATTTCACAACAGCCTTTGTTGCAAGCTCCTGCATCCATTGGAATTGTCAATTCAGCCCAATTGGGCCATTATTCCGGTCAGTCGTTACTTGCTCCATTGAACCTGGTGCCCGGCGTGCGCATGGAAGAGCGGTCTCCCGGGAGTTACCGCTTGTCCATACGCGGCAGCTTGTTGCGCTCGCCTTTTGGTGTGCGCAACGTGAAGACTTATCTGGATGAATTCCCTTTGACGGATGCAAGCGGGAACACCTATCTAAACCTGATTGACCCGAAAGCGATCGAGCGTATGGAGATACTCAAAGGTCCTGACGGCAGTTTGTTCGGCGCAAACTCGGGAGGCGTTGTGTTAATGGATCTGAAGGGCCGGAAACGAGATAGCAGTGAAATATCACTTGGCCTGAATGGAGGATCCTACGGATTATTCCATGAAAATGCATCGGTGAAAGTTGCATCGGGAAGATCCCGCTTTTCTTTTAATCAGGCCTTTCAGCGATCAAACGGCTATCGGCAGAATTCAGCATTTCAACGTCATTTTTTGCAGGCCGCTGAAATCTGGACGTATGGAAATAATAACACGGTGAAGTTATTATCTTTTTATTCCGACTTACAGTACAAGACACCCGGCGGATTAACGCAGGCGCAATATGATGCGGATCCGCAACAAGCGAGACCTGCTGCAGGTCCCAACCCGGGGGCGGCGGAGCAGAAGGCCGGCGTTTATAACCAGACATTTTTTGCAGGCATCACCAATGACCTCCATCTTTCAGAGCATCTACATTGGGTTGCATCCGTTTTTGGAACACAAACGGATTTTGAAAACCCATTTATCACCAACTACGAAGTGAGAAATGAAAAAAATCTGGGAACAAGAAGCTACCTTGAACTTACCGGCCATGGAAATTCAAAACTGAAGTGGAAAGGAATTTTTGGGCTGGAAGGCCAGAAAGGATGGCATGATATTTCCAACTATCAAAACAACAGCGGCACACCCGGATCTCAACTTGCTCAGGATGATTTGCGCATTGATCAGGTTTTTTATTTTACTAGACTTGCTGCTACCTTTGGCAAGCGCCTGACGACAGAGGTGGCCATCAGCCTGAATACCTATAAATACGCGTATGCGGGTCAAACATTGGAAGGCAAGCGGAAATTTGATAAGCAGTGGATGCCCCGGTTCGCAACGAGTTATTTGATTGCTCCGGGTTTTACGCTTCGTGCTACCTTGAGTCGTGGTTATTCTCCTCCTACGCTTGCCGAGATCAGACCGTCCAACAATGTGATCAATACTGATCTTCAGCCTGAATCGGGTTGGAACAGGGAAGCAGGCTTCAGGCTGTCGGTCTGGAAAAGCAGACTTCAAGCGGATGTATCCGTGTTTCGTTATGATCTGACCGATGCCATCGTGCGCAGGGTAGATCAGAATGGCACGGAATTTTTCGTGAATGCAGGAGGAACGAAACAAACCGGCGTTGAATCGTTGATCACGGCCTGGCTAACGGCGCCCCGAAATACCGGCGCAATACGAGCGATGCAGATTACAGGAAGTTATACTTACAGCCACTTTTTATTCAGTAATTATCGGGACGCGACAACGAATTATTCAGGCAACAGCCTTACCGGCGTCCCGCAAACTGTGATGGTATGGGGAATAAGGTTACAGTTCCCACAGCAAGTCAGTTTGTTTATTGAATCAAACTTTACTTCAAAGCTGCCATTGAATGATGGCAACATGATATATGCCAAAAATTACCACTTGTTACAAGCGAAAATAAGTTGGTCAAGACTACTGGTCAAGAAAGTCGGGATCGAAATTTATGTCGGCCTGGACAATATGCTGAATGAAAAATACAGTCTGGGAAATGATATCAATGCCTTTGGAGGGCGCTATTTCAATGCCGCCGCTCCATTGAATTATTACGCCGGCGTAAATTTCAATTTTCGTTAAAAGCAACCACACTAATGAAAAATCTATTTAACATGAAAAAAGCAGCCTATTTCTTTTTGATCGCTCTGGGCATTACCGTGTTTGCCTCATGCAAGCCTCCTTCCGCCCCGCCAGCAAATGGCAACACTTCCACTTCCGTCGAAACCAAAGCACCAAACACCGCTTATAAGCCGGCCTTTGAAGGTCAGACGAGGGTTAAAGGTGTAAAAACCACCACACCGTATGAATTTAAAGTGCTGAGCGAAGATTTGGAATCTCCCTGGGGTATCCAAAGCCTTCCGGATGGAAGAATGCTGATTACCCAGAAAAAGGAGGGTGATTTGAAAATTGTAAAACCAAATGGCGAATTGAGCTCTCCGGTTAAGGGTTTGCCAGCCGTCAACTCGGGTGGTCAAGGAGGGTTACTTGGCATTACGATTGATCCTGCTTTTGAGCAAAATCGT
>JAUSMG010000152.1 GCA_030645295.1 Saprospiraceae bacterium
ACCCTCCTTCCTAAACGTCAGGACAGGCTCTTCAAAGGGGGAGTCCGGCTCGAGTTGTTGACGATTTGTACATTCTCAAAAGACAATGTTGAGTATCAAAGAAGAGCATTCTAGAACAGCACTAAACACTTACCACTAAACGCTTACCACTAAACGCTTACCACTAAACACTTACCACTAAACACTTACCACTAAAAACTTACCACTGCCACTCTATGCTTCCAATGGTTGACCTTAAAACCCAGTATTCCCGCATCAAAAGCGAGATAGACCGCGAAATGCAAGAAGTGTTCGACTCCTGCATTTTCATCGGCGGGCCCAAGGTGAACGCCTTTCGGGAAAGCCTCGAACAGTACCTCGGCGTAAAACACGTAATCCCCTGCGCCAACGGCACTGATGCCCTGCAAATCGCCATGATGGCCCTCGGCCTCAAACCCGGCGACGAGGTTATTGTCCCGGCATTTACCTACGTTGCAACGGCAGAAGTCATCGCTTTGCTCGGACTCACTCCCGTAATGACCGACGTAGACCCCGGCACCATGAACATCACAGCAGCACACATAGAAGCCGCCATCACTCCGCGTACGAAGGCCATTGTGCCCGTACACCTGTTCGGACAAAGTGCTGATATGGCGCCAATTATGGCGCTGGCGGAAAAGCACCATCTGTTTGTCATTGAGGACAATGCACAGGCGATTGGAGCAGATTATAACCCCACCCCTGCCGGGAGGGGAGTCAAAACCGGTACCATCGGCCATTTCGGCTGCACCTCGTTTTTTCCATCCAAAAATCTGGGCTGCTACGGTGACGGCGGCGCCCTGATGACCAACGACGATGCCCTGGCTGCCAAGGCCCGCATGATCGCCAACCACGGCCAGTCCAAAATGTATTACCACGATGAAATCGGCGTAAACTCCCGCCTCGATGCCATGCAGGCCGTGATCCTCAACGCCAAACTAAAACACCTCGACGAGTACAACGCCGCCCGCAACCGCGCTGCCGACTATTACGACGGTGTTTTCGGACAAATCCCGCAGTTGCGCATCCCTGCCCGCGAGCCAAACTCAACACATGCTTTTCACCAGTACACTTTGCAAATCAATACACCCGATCCTGCGCAAACCCGGGAGGAATTAAAAGCGTACTTGCTGGAAAAAGATATTCCGGCCATGATTTATTACCCCGTTCCGCTGTACAAACAACCCGCATTCGCAAAATACTGGAAAGCTGGAACGCTGCCTGTGACGGAAGCGCTTTGCGCGTCCGTGTTTTCATTGCCCATGCACTCTGAAATGACAGAGGAGATTTTGGCGAAGATTACCGGGGCGGTGCAATCGTTTTTTGAACGGGTAAAGAAGTGACACTTTTTTGAAAAAAGTATCACTTCTCCCTCAAAGATGCCGACAGGCAGGATCGCCAGCAACAGTCAATTAGCAGGATTTCAAGCCCAACCACTAACCAAGTCCAACGTCCAACCTCTTCAAGTTCCAACGTCCTTCCATGTCCAATTTCGCACTCATCGGCACAGCAGGTTACATCGCGCCCCGACACCTCAAAGCCATCCGCGACACCGGTCACCAACTCGTGGCGGCTTTTGACCCGCAAGATTCCGTTGGGGTACTGGACAGTTATTTCCCCAATACCGCCTTTTTCACGGAGTTCGAGCGCTTTGACCGGCACCTGGAAAAGTTGAAACGCGCCGGAAAAGCCATTGACTATGTGTGCATTTGTTCGCCCAATTATCTGCACGATGCCCATATCCGTTTCGGGCTTCGTCACGGCGCCAACGTGATCTGTGAAAAACCGCTGGTATTGAATCCATGGAATGCCGAAGCGCTGAAAATCAACGAACAAGAGTCTGGCAAACGCGTCTTCACCATCCTGCAACTACGGCTACACCCTGCTATTATAGCCTTGAAAAACAAGGTTGAACAAAACAACTCAGCAAAAAAACACGAGGTTGATCTCACTTATATCACCGCCCGCGGCAATTGGTACTACGCCAGTTGGAAAGGCGACCTGACCAAATCCGGCGGCATCGCCACCAACATCGGTATTCACTTTTTTGACATGCTGGCCTGGATTTTTGGCGATCTGAAAAACAACATCGTCCACGTACATACCCACGACCGCGCCGCCGGTTTTCTTGAATTTGAAAAAGCCCGCGTCCGATGGTTTTTGAGCATCAATGCGGACACCCTTCCGCCCGAAGCCGCAGGCAAACGCACTTTCCGCGCCATCACGGTAGACGGCGAATCGCTGGAGTTCAGCGAAGGCTTTACGGACTTGCATACCCTTAGTTATCAGGACATTCTGAACGGGAATGGCTTTGGCCTTGATGATGCTTTACCTGCCATTCAGTTGGCGCATGAAATTCGGGAGCAGCGGCCAGTGGGGCTTGTGGGGGAATATCATGATTTGGCGGGATTGGCGTTGGTGAAGCACCCGTTTTACCCCACCCCCATCCCCTCCCCGCTGGGGAGGGGGGCTTGA
>JAUSMG010000153.1 GCA_030645295.1 Saprospiraceae bacterium
ACCTGTAACTTTCAACCTGTAACTTTCAACCTGTAACTTTCAACCTGTAACTTTCAACCTGTAACTTTCAACCTGTAACTTTCAACTTGTAACTTTCAACCTGTAACTTTCAACTTGTAACTTTTAACTTTTTACTTATACCACTTCTTCAGCACCGCTTCCCCCAATTTCCCTTGCGGCGTATAATCGCGTTCCGGGTATCCCTCGTGGCCGCGCATGTTTGGGAACCATTTCCAGAGAAATCCGCCGGCCCACCAATCTTCTGGCTGAAAGGTGGCAAAAAGTGCTTCAAGACAATTCGCCTGGGCCTGCTCGTTGATGTTACGCGATTCTATGCCACGCTCTAATTCCCAGTTTCGCCAGCCGCATCCATCTACACTCAGGTAACCAAATTCAGTGAACAGCACGGGTTTTCCTTTTTCCTGACTCAGTTTTTTCAAGCGCTCCTGAATAGGCTTCCAGGCGATTTTTAACTGCTCCACTTCAGGAGTGACTGCATCCACCAGCGGGAAATACCCTCCCAGACCGATGTAATCCAGTTCGCCCCAAAACGGCACACGCTCCCAGTCGTCCCAATTGGAGGAATAGGTAAGTTTACCCCGATATACCGACTTGATCTTCTTTATAAGGTGTGTCCAAAACCGGGGACGTTGTTGAATGGCATTGTTGAATTCCGTGCCGATACAAAACAACTCGGCCCCCGTCGAATCGGCCAATGCTGCAAAACGCAGGATATAGCGTTCGTAGGCAGCTTCCCACTTTTCCCAATCCTCATCTGTTTTAAAATTAAGCGCACCAGTCCAGCCGTAAGGCACATAAACCTGAGGCTTTACCATCACCTTGATCCCGTGTTCGTGGGCCGCGTGGATGGTTTCCCGCACCCCCTCAGGTCGCTCGCCCCACCATTGTCCGCTGTGTTCAATAAAACGTACATTGGGCACATCGAGTCGTGTAAAAGCATATGGAACTACCGAAATCCAGGATGCTCCTACCTCTTTTACATGCGGCATTGGGTTTACCGGGAAAGGCTCTGGTGGTGCGACGAAGGTTAGGCCATGCATTTTTTCGTTGGGTGGAAACTGGCCGGTAAAAGGATAAGCAGGAGAAGGCAACACAAGGGCTTCAATTTTGGGTGTAGCAACCTGCTGGGAGGATGGATTGCAAAAACCAAGCGTAAGCAGGGGCAAAAAAAGAGATACCTGTTTCATAGGCGGTGTTGTCAATTTCGCTTAGATCTTCCGTCCTTGGGTTGTTGTTCTTCCCAAATTTCTGGCTTAATAAAATCCCAAAGCCAAGCCATTTTCCAGTAAATATCGGTATTGTCCATTATTCCGCTGAATTGTTCTGCGCCCGGACCGTAAGCAAAGACAGGCACCATCGTAGCGGTGTGGTGCCCGGTCGTGAAGTCATAATCAAGCACATCAAATCCCTCGCCCTGTTCCAGTGCCATGCCGCCCGTTTCATGGTCGGCGGTAACGATGACCAGGGTATTGCCATCGGCTTCTGCAAAATGCAGGATCTCCCCAATGGCAGCGTCAAAATCCAGCATTTCGGATACCACACGCGGACCCTCTTTGGCATGACAGGCCCAATCAATTTGCGAACCTTCTATCATGAGGAAAAAACCTTTTTCGGATCGTTTTTTTAAAAAACCGGTCGCCATTTTCGCTGCAAGCGGCAAATAATCACGGCCTGAATTTACCGAATCGGGTTCCCAAAGGGCTGAAAACCAAGCAAATGGCTGCTTTGGATCTGGCGTGATCTCCGCAAGTTTTTGTTGTTGGAAATTTGACATCCAATATCCTTTTGCTGCGAGCTCGGCGTACAGATCGCGCTGGTCCGTCTTGCGTTTGTTGAAATATTCAAGGCCTCCGCCAACAAAAAAGTCCAATTCTGTTTGCACAAAGAACTTGGCAATGTCCTCCATATCAGCCCGGCTTTTCACATGGGCAATAAACGATGCCGGTGTGGCATGGGTGATGCTGGAAGTGGCAACAAGCCCTGTTGCATAGCCGTTTTTTTCGGCTTGTTCGAGAATCGTCTCGCAGGATTTTTTGTCTTTGGTCACTCCGATCGCACCATTATAGGTTTTATATCCGCAGGAAAACGCGGTAGCCCCGGCTGCTGAATCCGTGATGAGATGGCTGCTGGAATGGGTTTTCATCAGTCCGGTGATGGGAAAACGCTCCAGGTTCAGTTTGTTGCCATTGGCGTACATCCCTGCGGTGACCTGAGTAAGCCCCATACCATCTCCAATAAGCAGGATGATGTTTTTGGGGACGGCAGTCGTGTTCTTTTCAAAAACACGAGGTTTGTCTCTGTTGGCATCATTGCCAGCAATTTTGTCCGCGCATCCTGGTGCGAAGACGCCCGTTACGGCTGGAAAGAGCACCAATACCAGGAGTGTTTTAAATCGTTTTACCATTGTTTGAATCATTGCAAAAAAGTGATTTCACTACTGCGGCGCAATGAATTTTGCATTACGCCGATACAATGTACCTTTTTCCCGGCAAGGTTCGGATAATCCCTTTGAATTCGAGGTTAAGAATGTGTGACGCGAGTACCCCCGGTGTAAATCGGGCTGCCAAAGTCAGCTGGTCAATGGGGATTTCAGGTTTTTCACGGATAATACTTACCAGTGCGGTCTCGTCCTGAGTAAGGTCTGAAAACAGTTGGGCTTGTGTCGGTTTACCCGCCATAGGCTTGCCGGAGGAGGGTGGCTTTCCTGGTTCGCCCCATTGCATCCGGTCGGCTATATCGGCAGCAGATTCAGCAAGTTTGGCGCGTTCGTTTTTGATCAGATGGTTGCAGCCTACACTTTTCGCGTCGTGGGGCCGGCCTGGGACTGCAAATATCTCACGGCCATGGCGTTCAGCATATTGCACAGTGATCATGGAACCGCCGCTGTTCGCTGTTTCCACCACCAGCAGAACATCGGACAAGCCGGAAATGATGCGATTTCGCATGGGAAAATGCTCCCGGTCCGGTTTTGCATCGTGGGCATATTCGCTGACCAGGCCGCCATTCTCAACCATCCGCTGGGCCACACTGCGGTGCTGGCTGGGGTAGATACTGCCCAGTCCATGGCCCAAAACCCCCACATTTGCAATGCCGATGGAGGAGGCTTTCCGGTGCACGGTTACATCCACGCCAAATGCCAAACCACTCACGATCAACACATTGTAATCCTGCAGGCCTTCAACGATCTCTTCGCATAAGGATTTTCCGTGCTCGCTCGGCTGACGAGTTCCCACAATGGCGACAATCCGCGGCAGGTCAAAAATGGACAGCGAACTTCCTTTAAAAAAGAACATGGCAGGACTATCCGCACATTGGCGCAGCCGGGCCGGGTAGGCGGGATCAGTATAAAAAACGGCTTTCACAGCATACTGTTCCATAAAAGCGATTTCGCGCTCTGCCCTGGTAAGCGGCTCGACGGAAACAGCCAGGGAATCAATAATGGCAGCGCCAATGCCTGGTATTTTATAGAGTTCTCTTTTGCTGGCGCGAAACACAGCTTCGGCACTGCCGCAATAACTGACCAGGGTTTTGGCCGACACCGCGCCGATCTGGGGCACAAGCATGAGCGCAATTTGATGTTGGAGGCTGTCCATGGGAATGTCTGGAAATTGGGATATTGAGATATTAGGAAATTGGTGACGGAAGACAAAGTTAAAACAGATTGCTAATTATTTACAAACATTTTGTGTTTTTATGTTTTTACTGATAAGAAGATGAATGATTTTTCTATTGTAACTGGACTGGACCCTGTTGTTTTGCAGTTTCTATCCCGATTCTGTATTTCTTGTGCATCCAACCCGATTTGCCTTTGGATGCAAATATAAAGTGTTGGAAAAAAGCGAAGCAGCATGCCACCTTTGCGTGTGAGTGATCGCAACTTGACCAATATGTACAAAAATAACCAAAAAACTGTACATAGAATTGGGGCGGGTAACTTATTTTGAATACATTTTTGGCCCTCTTCCTAAAAAAACAACCACTTAACAAATCAAATAACATTTCTCTGTACGATTTTTTTAGCGACAACGTTCTGACTTAACCCTTGCCGCGATACGCACTCCCATCTTCGTTATCCAGATTCATGAAAAAAGCATCCCTGTTCTTTTTGGTCACACTGTGTGTCCAGTTGTTGGCCTTTGTTGTTGTTGCTCAAAATCCTATTCCAAAGGAAACATCCAAATCCGGTGTGGTCCAGGTCATGGATGCCGAGGCGTTTGCGCCCAAACCAATTGATACTTCCGTAGCCCCCACGATCATTGCATTCGGTTCCTGCAATAAAATGGCTCTGCCGCAAACCATGTGGCAGCATGTAATTGCCAACAATCCCCAACTCTGGATTTGGCTCGGCGATATCATTTATGCCGACACCACGGATACGCGGGCCCTGGCAGCGCACTATAGGCGCTTGAAAACTACACCCGACTATAAAAAAATGCGTTCAAGAACGCAAATTATCGGTGTGTACGACGACCACGACTATGGTGTGAACGACGGCTGCAAGAATCACCCGATGAAAAAGGGCGCGAAAAAATGTCTCATGGATTTTCTGGATGTGCCAATGAACAGCCCGGTACGCAAACGCGAAGGCGCTTACTCCAGCTACACTTTTGGCAAAGGGGCTCAACGCATCAAATTCATTGTGCTGGATACCCGTTATTTCCGCGACACTTTGGAAAAAGACACCACAAGGCTACGCCGCTATAATCCCAATATGCAAGGCGATATACTGGGTGAGGCACAATGGAGATGGCTTGAGAAAGAGTTGCGCACCAGTACCGCCAATCTCAACGTCCTTTGCTCCAGCATACAGATCATATCGGACGAGCACAAGCACGAAAAATGGGGCAATTTCCCCAACCAGCGCAAAAAACTGCTCTCGCTCATCTCCAGCGTCCAACCCAAAAATCTGCTCATAATTTCCGGCGATCGCCACATGGCCGAGGTGTCAAAAATGCAACTTGAAGGCCTGCCATATCCGCTTTATGACTTCACCTCCAGTGGCTTGACCCACATCCGCAGTGGCAATGAAGAGATCAACCGGTACCGGGTGGGCGACATGATCCTCAAGAAAAATTTTGGCGTGCTGAAAATTACATGGAACGGAGACAAGCCCATCGTAGCAATGCAAGTGCGGGGCCAGATGAATGAGCTGTTTCAGGAAATTGTGGTGAAATATTGATTCGATTGGGACGATTGATTCGATTGCAGGATTGAATCGATTGCGCCTGCCCCAACAATAACAATCGAACCAATCTAATCAATCCCACAATCGAACCAATCGTTTCTATCTTTGCCGGATGGAATTTTTGAAACAGCACGTAGAGGCACTCATTTTCGCATCCCCGCATCCCGTGGCCGTCTCCGATTTGAAAACGGTGATGGAAGAGGCCTTTCAGACCGAAATAAAGGAGGCCGATATTTTGAAGTCCATTGAAGCCTCCAAAGCGCAGTTCCAACAAGCGCAGTATTCGTTTGAACTCATCGAAATAGCAGGCGGATGGCAGTTCCTCACCAAAGGGGCTTATCACACTACGGTGGCCATTCACCTGCGTCAGGCTACTAAAAAACGCCTTTCGCAAGCCGCACTTGAAACCCTTGCGCTCATCGCGTACAAGCAACCGGTTAGTCGCCCGGAGATCGAAGAGATCCGTGGCGTTAACTGCGATTACGCGCTTCAGAAACTTTTGGAAAAGGAACTTGTTTTCAT
This sequence comes from Saprospiraceae bacterium, assembly GCA_030645295.1. Classification (GTDB taxonomy): domain Bacteria; phylum Bacteroidota; class Bacteroidia; order Chitinophagales; family Saprospiraceae; genus M3007. The sequence continues at coordinate 5,729 of JAUSMG010000153.1, forward strand.
CTCCGGACGCAGCGAAGGGCCCGGGCGACCGCTGCTTTACGGCACTACTGACAAATTCATGGACTACCTG
>JAUSMG010000156.1 GCA_030645295.1 Saprospiraceae bacterium
GCTGATGCCACAAAACTGGAAACCCGAGACTGAATCAGCAGCCCGTGATTGAAAATATAAGGCACGCTCACGCAAAAGTAAAGGGTGGAAAATATGCAGCAAGATGGGGTTCGTCGGAGGCTTACTCTGCAACGGTAAAAAGGATGGCTGGAGTGGGAGAATTGCTACTGGTCCCGTTGGTAAAGGTCCAGCCAGTGGATGGCATCACCATCCAGTTGTAGCCGACGGCATTGGTGGACTGGTTGGTGAAGGTAACTGTATCGGGTGCACAAAGTTGGGTGGCGGAGGGTGTGGCAGCGGCGGTGGCGGGCGGGGTGTTGAGTACCGTACCAGCAGCGACATCTGTACCACAGGTGTTCGTCACGGCCAAGGTCACATTGTAAGTTCCCGGGGTGTTAAAAACATAGTCAGGTACGTTTTCGGTCGTAAAGGTCTGGCCATTGATGGTCCAGAGGTAGGATGGATTATTGCTGTTTTCGCAGCTGTTGTTGTTGAAATCTATTGGGGCGCCGACACAGGCAATGGAGGGATTGACACTTAAGTCTGCTACCGGTTTGAATCTAACCGCTATCGGAAAAATGTTGTAATTAAAACTGGCTAAGTTGGCGCACGTTTTTTCTACTCCCAATCGCACCGTAAACGATCCCTGAATATGGTTGCCGATTGTATTGATACAACAATCCCAGATGCGCAGCGGAGTATTGGGCGATTACGCCAACCGTACCTCGACGAAGCCCGGATTCTATTTCTGCTCGACCTAAAAGATTGAGATAGAGCACAGTTCGCGTCATATAGTGGTTTGAAACCGGTAGTGTCAGTGCACCGTGTACGGTAAAACGAGGCGCCCGAGACGCATTGATCCGGAGGAAGGACACTTCCCGACTTCCGCCTGCATGGTGCACGGCTGCGCCGATACTGTAGGGCAATTCGTTGCTTTTCATTTGCATGCGACTCCGAAATACGGCCCCTCCGCCCAGTTCAAAGGTTTGCACCCCGGTGCCGTCTTGTTGAAAATACGGTGCTGCCGGGCCTTGTATGCCGAAGATGGGATCCAGCTGCCCGGTAGTTGAAAAAAGATTCGTGTACATCGCTGGCATAGATCCCCCAACCCAAAGGCAGTTCGCAGGTGCGGATAGCGGCAGCGGCGAAGGCCGTTTGGACGCCTTGCTGGATTTGCCCCCATTGCTGGCGATACCCCGCCGTAATTTCCACCCCGCTCATAGCCGAAACGTAGGCTGGGTTCAGGGATGGACGGTGTGCATAGAATTGCGAAAATACAGGGGATTGCGCATGTAGAAATGTCGGTAGGAGCAATAAATAAACGCTGATGTAGAAGATTGTACGCATCGGGCGGGAAAGTTTATTTGATAAAGAAACTTAATGGTGACACTTCGGAGCGGGATTTCGACTTATCGCAACACCGCTCCGTTGCCACCGGGCTGGGGCCGGGAATAGGAGATTTTTACTCTACCAGCACAAAGCCCGCCCACATGTAAGGATTCGGCTCCTTCTCCTTCAAATACTGTTGCGCATGATTAAAAGCATCGCGCAATGACTCCTTTTTCTCCAGCCAGTTTTGGTAAAAAAGTCGCATCAGTTCTTGTGTCTGCTCATCGGGCACCTCCCACAAGGACACAATGAGGAACTTCGCCCCGGCAATGCGGAACGCACGCTGCAAACCGTACACGCCTTCGCTGCCCACCACATCGCCCAGGCCTGTTTGGCAGGCGGACAAAACGGCCAGTTCCGTGTTTTGCAAGTTGAGGTCGCGGACTTCGTATGCCACCAGCATACCATCTTCTGCGTTAGTGAGTGGTCGTTTGTTTTTACAGTAATAATTAGCGCCCGCCAACACCAAGCCTGAACGCAACATAGGGTCATCCAGCAATTTGTACGTCGGCTCGGTATTACCAAAGCCTTTTGTCGGGTTCTTCTTTGGGTCTGGATAGGAAAACCCATGCGTAGCCAGGTGCAAAATACGCGGTGAGGGTGTATGT
>JAUSMG010000175.1 GCA_030645295.1 Saprospiraceae bacterium
CTGTTTTTTTGTCACCGATAAAAAAACCTTCTACCTTAGAGCCTTTACCCGCCTTCGCCCTAAACAGGCTATGGCGGGCTTACCCTACCCTATTTTATGAACAGCAAACTTGTACTCTGGTCAATCACCGTCGGACTCGGCGGCTTTCTTTTTGGTTTGGATACAGCGGTCATTTCCGGTGCAGAACAAACCATTCAAAGAATTTGGAATCTCGACAATACGATCCATGGGCTTGCGGTTTCCATGGCCTTATTCGGCACCGTTTTCGGAGCAGCCTTTGGCGGTGTTCCTGCGGACAAATATGGCCGAAAAAAGACCTTGCTTTGGATCGGCATTCTGTTTTTTGTGTCGGCCATTGGTGCGGCACTGGCGCAAGATGTCTACACCTTCATGTTCTTTCGGTTTATTGGCGGGCTGAGCATCGGCGCTTCCTCCGTGGTCGCGCCCGTGTATATTTCCGAGATCGCTCCCCCGAAATACCGGGGCAGGATGGTCATTTCCTTTCAGGTCAATATCGTGATCGGAATCCTTTTGGCCTACGTTTCCAATTATCTCTTCCTGGGTGTTGGCGGCGAAAATGACTGGCGCTGGATGCTCGGTGTCGTTGCTTTTCCATCCTTGATCTTTTCAGCAATGGTGCTCTATACACCCGAAACGCCGCGTTGGCTGTTGTTGAATAAAGGGGATGAAGCGGCCGCGCGCAAGGTGTTGGCCATCACCGATCCCGAAGTAGACAAAGCGGTACAGGAAATAAGAGACTCTGCTAAAGCCGAGCAGGGTGTTGCGAAGGAGCCTTTGTTTTCAAAAAAGTACAGTCTTCCGCTTTTGCTGGCTTTTTTGTTTGCATTCTTCAATCAACTTTCGGGCATCAACGCCGTGATCTATTACGCACCGCGCATTTTTGAAATGACCGGTTTGGGCAAAGACAGCGCCTTCCTTTCCACCGCCGGGGTTGGCTTGGTGAACCTGCTTTTCACTTTTGTGGGCTGGTACCTTATTGACCGTTTTGGGCGTAAAACCTTGATGTACATTGGTTCAATAGGCTATATTGTTTCCCTTGCGCTTATTGCAATGTCTTTTTACACAGAGTCTTACAACAATGTACCCTTGTACATTTTTGCCTTTATCGCCAGTCATGCCATCGGACAAGGCGCAGTGATCTGGGTTTTCATCTCGGAAATTTTCCCCAATTCCGTGCGCGCTTCGGGCATGGCCTGGGGATGCCTGACCCACTGGGTTTTTGCAACGCTGATCGCAGGCGTGTTCCCCAAATTGGCAGCAGATCTGGGTGGAGGGCCAATCTTTGCATTCTTCAGCGCAATGATGGTCTTCCAATTGATCTATGTTTGGAGAATGATGCCTGAAACGAAAGGGGTTTCGTTGGAGGATTTGCAAAAACGATTGATAAAGTAAGTTTTTTGTTACTTTTTCTTCAAATTCAGACCTATAAGGTTTAAAAAAACCTTATAGGTCTTTCTTCCAAAAGATCGCATAAACACACTTCTTCACTTGAAACTATTTTTCAAAATCCTCTCCCTTGTACTTTTATTGGCTGGCTGCACCTCGAAGCAGTCAGATAGCCCCCTTTTTGAACTGGTGCCTTCCAGCGAGTCGGGTATCCAATTCGTCAATAAGGTCGAAAACACCGAGGATTTCAACATTTTCAGTTACCGCAATTTTTACAACGGCGGCGGTGTAGCCATAGGCGATATAAACAACGACGGACTGGCAGATGTGTTCCTCACGTCGAATATGGGCGAGAACAAACTGTACCTGAACAAAGGCAATTTTGAGTTTGAAGACATCACGGAAAAGGCCGGGGTGGCAGGTACAAGATTCTGGAGTACAGGGGTAGTTTTATTGGACATCAATGCAGATGGGTGGTTGGATATTTATGTTTGCAATGCGGGGTATAAATCAGGTGAGAAGCCTGAAAATGAATTGTTTATCAATAATGGCCCCCTCCAACAAGGGGATGGACGTGGTGGGGTCGTAACGTTTTCAGAAAAAGCTGCTGAATATGGCCTCAATGAAGACGGTTATACCACCCATGCGGCTTTTTTTGACTACGATCTGGATGGCGATCTGGACTGTTACATTTTGAACAATAGTTTCATGCCGGTAAATACGCTGAACCACAGCAACAACCGGGATCTATACGCCGAAGACTGGCCGGTAAAAGATTTCCTCAAAGGCGGTGGCGATAAACTCCTGAGAAATGATGCCGGAAAATTTAAAGATGTCTCCAAGGAAGCGGGAATCTTCGGCTCGCTCATCGGTTTCGGTCTTGGAGTCACCGTGGGAGACCTCAATGGAGACCTTTGGCCTGACCTCTATATCTCGAACGACTTTTACGAGCGCGATTATCTTTACATCAATCAGGGCAATGGCACCTTTAAGGAAGAAATAGAGCAGTGGTTAGAGCACATGAGCCTCGCCTCTATGGGCGCCGATATGGCCGATATCAACAATGATGGATTCCCCGAAATTTTCACCACCGAGATGCTGCCTGGCGAAGAGACCAGGTTGAAATCCTCTACACAATTTGAAAATTATAACATTTACCAACTCCACCAGCAAAGCGGTTTTTACCATCAATACATGCAGAATTGCCTGCAACTCAATAGCAAGAATGGGACCTTTAGCGAGATCGCCTACTACGCAGGAGTCGCTGCTTCTGATTGGAGTTGGGGTGCGCTCATGTTCGATGCCGACAACGATGGCTGGCGCGATATCTACATATGCAACGGTATTTATAAAGACGTGATCGATCAGGATTTCATTGACTTTTTTGCCGACGAGGTGGTGCAACAAATGGCCTTGACCGGCAGAAAGGAACAAATCAATGAGGTCATTTCCCGTATGCCTTCCGTGCCGATCCTGAACAAAGCGTTCCGAAATACAGGCCAGCTTCGCTTTGAAGACAAAGGGCTTGACTGGGGATTTACCACGCCTTCTTTCTCCAATGGGGCAGCTTATGGCGATCTGGACAACGACGGCGACCTGGACCTGGTGGTAAACAACGTTAACCAGGAGGCATTTCTTTATAAAAACAAGTCAGAAAAGGTCTTTCCCGATCACCACCAAATCAGTGTGATCCTGAAAGGCAAAGATCAGAACACCTTCGCCATTGGATCAAAAGTGACGGCCTACCGGGGCAGCGAACAGATCAATTTTCAATTCAATCCTTCGCGTGGTTTTCAATCTTCTGTGGACTATAAAATGGTATTCGGCCTCGGTCAAAACGGGGCGATTGATTCACTGGTGGTAATTTGGCCCGATAAATCGCAAACGACGCTTCTACACCCGCCTGTCGATACTACACTTAACATTTCCTGGGAAAGTTCAAAGGGCATTCCAGCAGGAACCAAACCCGCTCAATCTGAAACAGATGGGGCTCTTTTTCAAGAAGTTGCGTCCAGTTTTGCGCCCAATAAAGAAGACACATTCGTTGATTTCTACCAGGAAGGTTTGAGTTTTCGGATGCTGTCCCGGGAAGGCCCAAAAGCTGCTGTGGCAGACGTGAATGGCGACCATCTGGAGGATGTCTTTATTGGAGGACCTGCCGGAGTACCCGGACTTTTGTACCTTCAAAATACCGCCGGATCCTTTGTCCTAACCGGGAGTGCGACCTTCACCGCTGATTCTGTTTTTGAAGATACTGCCATCACCTTTTTTGATGCTGATGGGGACAAGGATTTGGATTTGTTTGTGGGTAGTGGCGGAAATCATCAGCCGCCGGGTTCCCGTTTTATGCAAAACCGATTATACCTCAACAATGGCAAAGGCGATTTCAGCCGCAGTCAACAGCCGCTCCCATTGAGCGGATTCAATACGGCGGTGGCTGTTCCATTTGATTTTGATGGCGATGGCGATCTGGATCTATTTGTAGGAAATCGCTCACTACCAGGGATTTATGGGGCGCCACCCAAACATTTCATCTATAAAAATGATGGCAATGGCAGTTTTACTGAAGTAGCAAAAGACGTTGCCGCCGACTTTAATCTCCTGGGAATGGTCACCGATGCCAAAATGGCAAACCTGGTCGGCGATGCAAGCCCCGAATTGGTCGTCGTAGGCGAATGGCGCTATCCTCACATTTTTGAACTAAAGAATGGCAAACTTTTGACTGTTAAATCTAACCTGGATGAATATTCCGGCTGGTGGTATGCCATCGAATCTGATGACGTGGACGGTGATGGAGATCAGGACCTCCTCCTCGGCAATCGGGGCGAGAACTTCTATTTTTCAGGGTCAAAAGAGCAGCCTGCCAAGCTTTGGGTCAACGATTTTGATGGAAATGGCACGATCGATAAGATCATGACCCGCAATGTCAATGGCCGGGACATGCCGATTCCAATGAAAAAGGAACTTACGGGGCAGATACCAAGCCTGAAAAAACAAGTGCTGAAACACTCAGATTATGCCAAAAAGTCTATTCAGGAACTTTTCAAGAATGAAATCTTGAAAAAATCCGTCGTGATGGAAGGCAATTACTTTCAATCTGCCGTCGCACTGAATAACGGCAATGGGCAATTCACGTTAATGCCATTCCCTGCAGAAGTGCAATTTTCCTGTGTATGCGACATCTGGTGCGGCGACCTGAACGGCGATGGTCGGAATGATCTGGTCATGGCGGGAAATGACGCTGGTTTTATGCCGCAATTCTCCAAATTGGATGCCAGTTTTGGCCATACA
>JAUSMG010000179.1 GCA_030645295.1 Saprospiraceae bacterium
GTTGTGCGGCTGTGGCCGAGGTGGTGGTGGAGCAGATGATCAGCAGCACGGAGGAGGCTGATGGACTGGCCTTGATGATCTACCCAAACCCGGCGGCGAATTGGGTGAAAGTGGTGCTTTCTGCTGGTGCATGGCAGCTGGAACTTTCGGACGCATCGGGGCGGACGTTACGCTCGAAGGGTTGCGGCACTGGGGACTGTTTGCTGGATATGCGCGGTCTACCGGGCGGAATGTATGTGCTGACCGCTAGAAATGGGAATATGGTGTACGTCGGAAAAGTGGTAAAGCGGTAGTTTTTTAATGGAAACCTGGAATTACTAAACGACGTTCAGTAACTTTGCGTCGTTTAGTAATCTACCTATGGGAATTGCATCCAGAAAAGAACGGGAAAAAGCAGAAATGCGCAGGCTCATCCTCGGAGCGGCGCACGATATTTTTAAGGAAAACGGCTACGACGGACTCAACATCCGCAGCATTGCCGAGCGTATTGAGTATAGCCCGGCCACTATCTATCTTTATTACAAAGACAAAAACGAACTCTTTTTTGCGCTTCAATACGAGGCTGCAGCAGCAAAACGGGACCACCTCCTTCCCGCCGCCAGCATTGAAGACCCCTGGCAACGACTCGTCGAATTTGGTCGGCTGTACGTGGATTTTGGCCTGAAACACCCGGATTGGTACGACCTGCTTTTTCTGACCCGCGCGCCCATGGAACACATTGAAAATCAGGACTGTTGGACGCTTGGAATGGCAACGCATTCCTTTTATGTGGAGACGGTGGAAGCCTGCGTAGCGGCCCGTTATTTCAAAAGCACCGACTCGGCCACGATCGCCTATACGCTTTGGTGCCACGCGCACGGGCTGGTATCCCTGTTCGTTCGCGAACGGATGCGTATGTACCCGCCCGAAGAACGCGGGGAGCTGGCCAGGAAATCTTTTGCGATGATTGTGAAGATGGCAGAGTCGCTGTAGGAGGGATACTATTTGAAAATTTCGGCGAGCGGTAGTTCGATACCTAAAATAGGATCGTTGAGCACCTCACGATAAGAAAAAACCTCAAATTCGTCTGGATTGGAATATACGTACACAGATTTTGGGTCGGGGAAAACGAGCCAGTAGGACTTTACCCCGGCATCGAAATATTCGCGGCGTTTGATGAGCAGGTCAATATGGTTTTGAGTGGGCGAGAGGATTTCAATGATGCAAATTGGCAAATCTGTCATCTTTATTTCTTCCTCACCCATAAATTCGGTGTATGGGTAAACAGACAAATCAGGTACTCTGTCTCGAATTGGCAGATCTAAAGAAAGTTCGGTGAGAACGGTATAGCGATCGGAATATCCACGGTCGAACTGACTAAGCAGTCGGCTTTGTATGAATGCGTGGTGTTTACTGGGCATAGGTTTTTCGCGTTCGGTTTCGTACTCGCTGAGGGGTGCAATTTCTTCGGTGTACATGGCGTAAATATTTTTACAAAAGTAAGCAATCCGTACAAGTTATGAAACAATGCTTTGTCAGCCCATGAAGCTCGCATTTTTTTTCAGCAGCAATAAACGTTGTTCAGAAAGTAAAACCCGTTTTAAGCAAATTACCCTTTAATATATGCGCAATTACTTCGCCTTTTTACTCCTCTTACCACTTTCTGTCCTTTCAACCGCGCCACTATCCGGCCAATCGGCCATTTTGGAAGGCTATATTCAGGAGGGGCTGACCGCTAACTTAGGTTTAAAACAACACGATCTTGATCATGCGAAAGCCCGGGAGGCCCTGCGGCAATCCAAATCTTTAGGCATGCCCAAACTGAGTTTCGATGCGAATTACACGGTGGCAGCCGGAGGGCGAAAGATCGATTTTCCAATCGGCGATTTGCTGAACGACGCATACAATAATCTGAACGCTTTGAATGCCGTTCCGGGCAACCTGCCACCAGGGGTGATTCCCGATATCTTTCCAAGCCTGGAAAACCAGCAAATTCAGTTTCTGCCCAATAATTTTCAGGAGACCAAGATCAGTTTTACTTACCCGATCTTCAATTCGGACCTGAAATACAATCGGGAAATTCAGCAGTATTTGTTGCAAAGCAAAGCGGCGGGCAAAGCCGCTACCGAACAGGAACTTCGCTACCAGATCACTGAAGCCTATTTGAATTACCTGCGTGTTTTGGAAGCAGAAAAAATCTGGCTCAACACCAAAACGGTACTCACTGAACTCCGCCGGTTCAACGAAAGTCTGGTCAAAAACAACGTGGCTACCCGCGACGTGGTGGCTACGGCTGACTATGAACTGAGCAAGGCCGAGAATGAAATTTTCAAGTTCCAAAGCCAGCAAAATACCGCGCGCGCTTATTTCAATTTCCTGATAAACAAAGACTTGCAAAGTGCGGTCGTGGCGGACACCAGTCTGCTTCGCGCAATTCTGCCTGCTTACCAGGCTGCGCAATTGGTGGAAGAAAGTCTGAATAAGCGCCCTGAATTTACCGCCCTCAAAGCCGGACAACAGGCCGCAGAAACCGACGTACGCCGCAACGCCGCCAATTCCAGACTCCCCGATTTTTACCTCGGCGGCTCGTTCGGATTTCAGGGTTTTGGCTATAAATTCAACAAGGAGCAAGCATACGCGCTGGCGCAGGTTGGGCTGAGTTACGACATTTTCGATGGCGGTTTTCGCAAGAGCAAAACGCAGGAGGCCAGGCTTCAGGCGGAAAGTGTACGCAACCAGACCGGGCAGCTGCAACAGCAGATCGCCTTGCAGGTCACCGCCGCCTGGAACGAACTGGAGTCTGCTCAAAACTCCTTCCGCACGGCCCGGATCGGACTCCGCGCCGCTGAAGAAACCTTTCGGATCGTGAACAACAAATACCGCGCAAACCAGGTGCTTTTGCTTGAATTTCTGGATGCCCAAAACCGGGTAACCACCGCGCAGTTGCAGCAATTGCTGGCCTGGTCTGAAGTATTGGTGAAAGAAGCCGGCTTGCGAAAAGCAGCCGGGCTGTAGACCGGAACTCCGTTCCGGTAAGTGTATGCCGGAACTCCGTTCCGGTAGTGTATGCCGGAACGCTGTTCCGGTAGTGTATGCCGGAACAGCGTTCCGGTAGTGTATGCCGGAACGCTGTTCCGGTAGTGTATGCCGGAACGCTGTTCCGGCACCCTTAAATGTATCCCCGGAACGCTGTTCCGGGCTAAAATATACCGGAAAAGCGTTCCGGGTTACAAAAATCGCGCTCAACATGAAAAACACAGCGGTTAAAACCATCGCACTCCCAACCATTCTCATTACCACGGCCATCATTGGCCTGTTTGCCCTGCTCGGAGGCTGCGGCTCAAAATCATCTGCCAGCGACGCTCCATCTGCTATTGCGGATGAATCCATACC
>JAUSMG010000180.1 GCA_030645295.1 Saprospiraceae bacterium
GGTATGGATGCCTGGCTCCTGAAAAAGATGGACAAAATCAAGCCCGGAGCCGGTGGCCACCCCTCCATCCAGCGACCAGTTTACGTAGAAAAAGAACGGCGGGTCGATGTCGCCAAAATCAAATTCGGCATGGAGCGCAGTGCCATTCAGATCGTATTCAAATTCATACAGACAATTGTCAAAGCAGTCCGTGGGTACCGTCACGATCTGGCAGTAGGTCCCTGCGCAGCTCTGGCCATTGGGGCCCTGCGCTTTCACCGTGAGGCACACGATATAGTTGCCTGGAAGGGCAAATTCGTGGGTAGGGTTTTGCTCGGTGGAACTATTTCCGTCGCCAAAATCCCAGGCCCAACTGAGAATTTGTCCGTTGGGCATTGCACTTTGGTCGAGGAACGAAATGCTGGTGGAATGGGTAATGAGAAAATCTACATAACTGACATTCAGGGCATTACAATCGCCTGTGCTGCATTCACCGGCGATCCAGGATGTTACCCCGCCAAAATTTAGGGCTTCACAGGAGTTGCCATAGGTCACGCCATTGCAGCCGCATACCGGATCATAAAGGGTAAAACATACGGCATCAGGATGGATGAGTGCGGAATCGACGCAGCCTGTTTGTGCATGAAGAAAATTGGGGCTGGAAGCGAAGGCAAACCAGCCTGCGAGTGCAAATAATCGGGAGAGATTGTTCATACTGTTCATTTTGAAATATTAAAAAAACGGATTCGAAGGCAAGACAGCGGAGAAGTTCCGGCCCGTTGGGCATCCATGTGTTTTGAATTCGTTAAAAAAGAGGAACGTCCGTTAAGGAACGGGTGAAGAAATTACTGTGCAATGGAATCTGTCAAAAAATGCTTGCAATCATCCTACTTTTGCCCCGCCCTATTCACAATGGAACACGAATGACGCGGATGAGATACGGGTTTTATAGGAAAGACCATGACTCATCCATGTCATCCGTGTTCTGTAAGACACAACGGTTCAATTTTCGACTAAGATATTATGGCTGCAAAAAGCAAATCCAAGCCCGCAAATACTCCCAAGCCTGCCTTTAAACAAGCATCTAAACAAAAGGAAAATACCGCTCTTGCGCCACTGACCGAGACTTTTCGTCCAGGATTTTGGAGCAATCACTGGATTCCCTCCCTGCTGTTGATGGGAATGGCCTTTGCGCTCTACTATATTGGTCTCAAATATGGCTATGTGCTGGACGATGAAATGACCTATGTGAAGAATGAGTATGTGCAGAAAGGATTGGCCGGCATACGCCAGATTTTCGGCGGCGATAGTTTTCTGGGATATTTCAAAGAGCCCAAATTTTTGCTGGAAGGTGGACGTTATCGTCCGCTTTCACTGGCCACATTTGCCATGGAAGTGGAGGTCTTCGGGTCAAACAAACCCGCTGCAGGCCACTTTTTCAACATCCTGTTGTATGGACTCACCGGACTCCTGATGTACCGGATCCTGCTTGGCCTGTTTCCCCTGAAAGAAGGTGGAAAGTGGTACTTTAGCCTACCGTTCATTGCTTCAGCGCTTTATATGCTGCATCCGCTGCACGTAGAATGTGTTGCAAACATCAAGGGCCGCGACGAAATTCTGGCCCTGCTGGGTGGGCTTGGCGCATTGTGGGCCACGCTCAAATATTTTGACACAAAAGGCTCGTGGTGGCTGGTATTATCTGCCGTTTCGCTCGCGCTGGGAATGTTCGCAAAGGAAAATGCCCTGACGTTTGTGGCAGTCATCCCGCTCACGGTGTGGTTTTTCACGAAGGTCCCTTTGAGGCGTGTCCTTCTTGTCACCTTGCCCCTGTTTGCAGCAGCCCTCTTTTTCATGTGGGCCCGATACGAAGCCCTGGGATATTGGCTTAATCCGGGCAAAATTTCTGCCGCCACCGACATCATGAACAATCCGTTTTTTGGGATGACCGGCAGCGAAAATCTGGCCACCATCTTCCTGACCCTGGGCTGGTATATCAAGCTGCTCTTTGTGCCGCATCCGCTTACCATTGACTACTACCCCTATCATGTGCCAAAGGTAAGCTGGTCAGATTGGCGGGCATTGCTGGGACTTGCCCTCCATGTGGGCATGGGACTCTGGGCGCTCTGGAACATCCGTAAGCGCAGCATTCCGGCTTACGCTATTTTGTTTTATCTGGTGACCCTCAGCATTGTATCCAATCTGTTTGTGTCCGTGGGCACCTTTATGAATGAGCGGTTTTTGTACATGCCATCGATGGGTTTTTGCATTTTGGCAGGCTGGTTTTTTGCCCGAAAATTGCCCGAATGGCTCAAAGAAAAACCGGATTCCGCCTATCCATTGGGCATGATCCTTTTTGCGCTCATCGCAGGCTTGTATGCGTACCGGGTGGTTACACGCATTCCCGATTGGCAAAGCGGGTTTACCCTCAACCGCGCTGCTGTACAAGTTTCTGAAGGCAGTGCCCGCTCTCATTGCTTCTATACCACAGGACTTTACGAAGAAAAATATGTGAAAGAGAAGAACAAGGAAGAACGTGAAAGATTGGTGACCGAAATGGAATATCACGTGAAACGCTCGCTGGAAATAAATCCTAATTACGGAGCGGCGTTGATCATGAAATTCAACGTCGCAGCTGCCCGTTTCGACCTGGATCACCAACTCGACAAATTCTTCCACGT
>JAUSMG010000177.1 GCA_030645295.1 Saprospiraceae bacterium
GGCCACGAATTTGGGAGGGTTTTGGGTTGAGGGTTGAGGGTTGAGGGTTTGCCATTCCCGAATGGCCTTTTGGGCTATTTCAGCGGCAGCTTTGTTGATATCGTAGCAGACGCCCGGCGGCATTTCAAAATCCGCCTGAGAAATGGATGTGGCATTGAAGGTATTGGTCTCAATGATGTCCGCGCCGGCCTCCAGGTATTTCTGGTGAATGTCCTGGATTATATCGGGCCGCGTGAGACACAAAACGTCGTAGTTGCCCTTTAATTCACGAAAATGCTCCATGAACCTTTCTCCGCGAAAATCAATTTCGGGCAGGTTGTACGATTGCAGGAAGACGCCCATAGAGCCGTCAATAATGAGAATGCGCTCGCGGGCAGCGGCGGTAAGTTGTTGTAGGGTATCTTTTTTCACGATATAGGGCACCTTGGGATTACAGTCCCGGGCAGTTTTGGATGGCGAAGGTAACAGATCCGTTCTTTCAATCACCGGGCTAAACTTGGCATTCCACACCATTTCGGGCTTTGAGCCATAAAATGCTGATACAAATTAAGGAGATTTCGCAAACAAAAGGCGCTACTTAAAGTTTAACGGACATGAAACGACGTGCCATTGTTTGGTTTAGACAAGACCTCCGCCTTCACGACAACGAAGCACTCTCAACAGCCCTCCGCATGGCAGAGGAGGTAGTACCCATTTACATTTTTGACGAACGGGTATTTCTGGGAAAAACCCGATCAGGTTTTCCAAAAACGGGCCGGTTCAGGGCTAAATTCATCCTCGAAAGCGTTCAGGATCTACGGGACAATATTCAAAAACTGGGGGGCAAACTTTTTGTTCGGGTGGGAAGACCAGAAAGTATTTTGTCTGAAATGGCTCAGCAGCTGAAAGCCTCCTGGGTGATTTGTAACCGTGAGCGCACCCAGGAAGAAGTGCTGGTACAGGATGGGCTGGAGCAAAAACTATGGGGTATTGGCGTTGAGTTGCTCTACACCCGTGGCAAAATGCTGTACCACACCCAAGATTTACCCGTCCCGGTGCACCATACACCCGATGCATTCACGCAATTTCGCAAAGAGACCGAGCATATTACACCAGTTCGTGAACCACTTCCTTCTCCCGCAGCATTCCCTCCTTTACCACCAAATCTGGAACCTGGCGATATGCCAATGCTGACGGACTTAGGAATGACTGATTTTGAGACCGACCCACGCGCCGCATTGTCTATTAAAGGCGGCGAGACGGAGGCATTACGCCGCCTACGCCATTATTTTTGGGAAAAAGACCATATCGCTCAGTACAAAGAAACACGCAATGGTCTTATTGGGCCTGATTACTCTTCCAGGTTTTCTCCCTGGCTATCTTCTGGCTGCCTTTCTCCCAAATTTATCTACCATGAACTCAAACGTTACGAACGCGAACGCGTGAGCAATGAAAGTACCTATTGGCTTTTCTTTGAACTGTTGTGGCGCGATTTTTTTCGCCTAATGGGTAAAAAATACGGCAACCGTATCTTTAAAAAGGGGGGCACTCAGGAGAAAGACCTGCGGCACTTAAAAAACAACCGTGAGATGTTTGATCTCTGGGCTGCTGGCCAAACAGGCGTACCTTTTGTAGATGCCAATATGCGCGAACTTGCCGCCACTGGTTGGATGAGCAACCGGGGCCGGCAAAACGCAGCCTCTTTTCTGGTGCGCGACCTGAAAGTAAACTGGCAAATGGGCGCAGAATATTTTGAAAGCCAATTGATCGACTACGACCCCTGCAGCAACTGGGGCAACTGGAATTATGTGGCCGGAGTGGGTAGCGACCTCCGCGAGGATCGCTATTTCAACATCCTTACCCAAGCCAAAAACTACGACCCTCAAGGAGATTTCGTTCGGATATGGTGCCCCGAACTGGCCAATGTTTCTTCAGAAAAAATCCACAGACCAGATCTGCTAAGCGCTGCTGAACGAAACGGCTACCCTAAAGCAGTGGTCCGAATTGACAAATGGGCACAGTAGGACTTAATAGTCCGTATCGTCGGGGATGTCGTTGACATCCTCGTCGTCGCGGCGGCGTGTAACAATGATGTGATCATCTTCGTCGGTCGGCCCTTCGTCGAGATCATCATCGTCTTCACCTGCGCCGTCGAATTCATCATCCACTTCCACTTCCACGTCGGCAATCTCTTCTTTGAGCTGGCCTTCATCGTCGAAGTCTTCGTCTTCTTTCACGATGCGCTTGGCCTCCAGAATAGTCATTCGGATGAGATAATAGGTATCGTCCGTCTCGAACGGAAGTGCCGATACTTTTTTGCCTTCTTTGTCACTGTAGGTGACAAGGCTTTCTGCATAGCCGGACGGGTATTTTTGTTTTACAAGCCGGGTGATGTCCTCCGAAAGGGCATCATAATCTTTGACAACACGTTTTTTAGCCAAGGTCAGGGAGAATTTTGGTTTTGATAATCAGTGCACTAAAGTTAAGTGCAACTGTTTCCAATGGCGGCAAATTTATGGGGCTGTTTTTCAAACGCGCAAATTTTTTTTTAAAGAAAGCGCACAATCAACTTTTTAATTTTTTGGTATCCGTTTCCCGCGCCCCCGTTCTACCTTTCGCACGAAAAATATTTTTCTACGTCATGCACCATCTTGTTGCCTTCCTTGCATTTTTTGCCCTTCCGACATCCAACACTCATTCCCAAGTGGCGCTTTTCTCTGTGACCGGAAAAGGCCAAGGTACAAATGTGGTGGCTGAATCTTTCAACGGTTGCGAAAAACCAGCCGGTTGGGAAACACAAATCGTGACTGGCGCAGATGATTGGAAATTTGGACTGATCACTGAAGGGGCCGCACTGGGTGGTGGAAACTCAATGGACGGAACCTGTTTCGCATTTTTCGATGACGATCTTCTGGGGCAAGATACCCCCTACTCTGTGGTTCGGTTGGCATCGCCATGGTTCGACGGAGCACAATTCGGTCAGTTCCATCTCGAATTTGATCTTATTTTGCGCTATTACAGTGAAAAAATTGCTGTTTTTGTACAAGTTGAAAATGGTGAAGAACGTTTTGTTGCCGAATCTGCGGGCGATGTAGGCGGTCCGTATTTCCCCAATGATGTCCACGTCAATCTCGACCTTTCCCCCTTTCGCGCGAAACAAATGCGCGTTGTTTTTGAATATGATGACGGCAAGGACTGGGGTTGGTGGGTAGGCATTGATAATGTAAAAATCACGGGTACCGGTATCGCTTACGATGTTTGTACCAATGCGTTACCGATGTTCACCGGCCAAAACTGCGTGCCAGCCAATACTGCCAACACCTTTCTGGAGGGCCCAAATCCACCATGCGTAGATAAAAGCGCCGGTGGATTATGGCTGAGCTGGACGGCAGACTTCAGCGGCACGGCCAAAATCACGACCAACGCTGAGTTTAACGATGTTGTCAGTGTCTTTTCGGGTGATTGCGCAAGCCCCCTCTGGGTTGTTTGTGACAACCGCGACGAGCATGGCTTTACGGGCGAAAGCACTTATTTCCAGGCCCAGACCGGAACCAAATATTATTTCAGGGTGAGCGGACAGGAGGGTGGATTTGGTGTTTCCAGGGGTAATTTTTGCATTGACATTAATCAGGTTACCAACCCTCCGATATTGCCCATCAACGACGAATGTGCGGATGCACTTCCGCTTGAAATAGATGCTAACTGTTTGAATGGCAACAATTTAAGTGCCTCCACTTCGAGCAACCCGCCGAGATTAAATGATCTGGCAAGGCACGACATTTGGTACAGTTTCACGGCTCCGCCACTCGCTCCCAATGAAATCCTGAAGCTACAAAGCAACGCCAACTTTTCTGACATTATCACCCTTTACTCCGGCAGCTGCGATTCCTTGAAGGAAGTGACTGCGAATCACAAAGGCTGTTCCCTCGATCTTACAAACCTAACGGCGGGTGAAACCTACTTGATTCAAATTTCCGGCACATTCGCCACGATAGAAGGCTCGCTTTGTCCTCAGATCCTAAAGAATAACCTGGATGCACCCATAAATGACCTTTGTTTAGCGGCTATTTCGGTGAATATTGACGGGGCTTGCGTGGCGGAAAGCAATACCGGAGCGACAAATTCTGGCATTATCCCCCCATGCGTAATTGCTATTTCGAGCGATGTCTGGTATAGTTTTAATGCGCCGGTTTCCGGTTCAGTCCGTTTGAATTCTGGGGCTGATTTCCCCCATGTACTGGCGGTTTGGAAAGGCGAATGCGGTAATTTAGAAAATGTACTGTGCGCCAAAAACCCCTTGCGTTGTGATGGCTTTCTGGCCCTCGGCGCACTGGCGGCGGGCGAGACGTATTATGTTCAAATCGCTTCACAAGTTGCTGGTGCTGTGCCAGTTACCGGCAATTTTTGTCTACAGATAACCGACGGTTCGCAGCAGTCGCCCTTTGAAGCCGTCAGCTTACAAGTGGTAGAAAAATGCATCAGTACCAATGTCTCGGAATTAAAAATTGCAGCGCAGGGCGGCATTCAACCGTACGCTTTCAGCGGCACGCCCAATGGCCAAATGCTCAGCTCAGGAGAAACTTATCTTGTTGTGGTGACGGACGCAAATGGTTGTGAAAAGTCCATGGCAGGTGCCGTAGCGGATTGCGAGGCCATTGTTTGCGCCTTAACTGGAACGCTCCATACCATCCAGCCCAATTGCTTCAACGCAGCCAACGGAGCGCTGTCCGTCATGGTGACGGGTGGCACAGCGCCTTATAGCTACCTTTGGTCAAACGCAGCCACCACGGCCGAGCTCAGCAGCCTGGCCGCCGGCGAATACCTGGCAACGGTGACAGATGGTGTGGGTTGTACATTGGTCCTGACAGCAACCATCGTCAATCCACTGGCCATCACAGCAGTACCAACCAGCATCGACCAGCCACACCAGAGCCAAAGCGATGGCGCTGTATTTCTGGATGTGGCCGGTGGCGCCGGCCAATACAACTACGTATGGCTGCTCAATGGCTCACCCTTTGTCAATGCGGAAGACCTGACCAATGCCCCTGCCGGAGATTACACCCTGGTGATCACAGACGCCAATGGCTGTACCGCAACTTTTGATTTCACCTTGACAGAAACGGTTGATATTCAGGAGATTTCAACCGAGTTTTTCACCGAAATATTCCCCAATCCGGCAACTGAAAAGGCCTGGCTGGCAGTGGCTTTCTCCAAACCCCAAACTTTGCACCTCACATTTTTGGACCATACAGGGCGCATACTCCATACCTGGACGGTACGTGATGTGATGGAGCAGAATATTCCGCTGGACTTGAAGCATTTACCAGCGGGAACGTATCAGTTGCGGGTTAGGACGGAGCGGGAAGTGGTGGTGGAAAAGGTGGTGGTAAGTAATGGGAGTCGGTAGCATCTTAGTCGCAAGAAAAGAAAATGGAGCGACAAACATTCAGAGATTCTTTGAAGAAATCCAACATTTCAGAAAGGGAAAAGTGATCTAGAAGATAAGCGATGTCCCAGAAATCTTTTTTGCTTCCCCGGCGAGCCATGGCGCCTAGTTTCATGGGAATGATATCAGGAATTGAAATCATTCGGATACCTTCGATTTCTTCAACAGAAAATAAATAAGGGTAGGCGTGTTTGATCAGTTCAATTTTCACACCATCAATGTTTGCCAGCAGGGTTTGGCCTCGCTCGTCAAGTTTTAGCACCTGAGGGAATTCGCGAAGCACAGCATCCCAAACTTCCTGCAAATCAAAGGGTTCATTGGTAAATATATCCAAATCAACAGAAAATCGGTGCCCTAGCCGCAGTGCCAAATTAGTACCTCCCACCAATGCAAATTGTTTCAGTTCGGGCAGTTTCATTAGCCGCATCAATGTTCCCAATGTCCCAGGTTCGACTGTGTTTTTGTGTAACATTTGAATTCATTTTCTTTCAAATCGAGCAAAAGGCAAAGGAAGGAAACCGCCGTTTTTTTGAGATAAGAGGCTTGGGTGATTTCTTGGCGAATTCGATTGCGACCATAAAACCTGAAAACCTCCACGATGTCTGACCACAAGCCATAGTTTAGCACCTTTTCTATAACAAAAAGGCTTCGGTTTTCAAAATCCAATTTTGAAAAATCTACGTCCCAGAAGGCCGTCTTGGAAATATTTAGCGTATTTTTCGTCATTTTATCTACACATTCGCCTGCAAAATTAATCATTCCAATCAGTTTTATCATGAACCGGATAAGGTAAGTGAATATGACAAACCGTAAAACAATTTGGGGTTCTATCCCTTCACGTCCCCATATATTACCTGCATTTTCATGTTGTAGAACATAAACGACAACACGTCGGCAGCTTCTTCGATGAGTTTGGAGGTAGGTTTGCCCGCTCCGTGCCCGGCACTGGTTTCAATTCGAATCAGCGTCGGATTTGTGCCCTGTTGATTTTCCTGTAAAGCCGAAGCGAACTTGAACGAGTGTGCCGGAACCACCCGATCATCATGATCTGCAGTGGTGATCATAGTGGCCGGATAGGCGGTCTTTTTCAGGTTGTGCAGGGGTGAATATTTCATCAGACATGGGAAGTCCTCCGGATTGTCAGAGCGGCCATAATCTGTCGCCCAGGCATAGCCAATGGTGAACTGGTGATAACGCATCATGTCCAGCACACCCACGGCCGGGAAGCACACGCCAAAGAGATCAGGACGCTGGGTCATGCAAGCGCCCACGAGCAGACCTCCATTTGAACCGCCCTGGATAGCAAGCCGTGGAGGCGAGGTATATTTTTTCTCGATCAGGAATTCAGCAGCCCCGATAAAATCGTCAAACACGTTTTGCTTTTGGCATTTTGTGCCTGATTTGTGCCATTTCTCACCGAATTCACCACCACCACGAATGTTTGCCACGGCGTAGATGCCATTGTTTTCCAATAAAGCAGCGCGGGATGGACTGAAAGTAGGCGTGAGGCTGATGTTAAAACCACCATAACCATAAAGCAAGGTTGGGTTTTGGCCATCGTATGCGATGTTCTTTTTGCGGGTAATGAACATGGGCACTTTGGTGCCGTCTTTACTCGAATACCACAGCTGCTCGGTGGTGAAAAGATCCGGGTTAAAATCAAGCTTAGGCGCTTTGAATACCTTGGTTTCCAGCGAGTTCATATCCAGGCTGTAAATGGTGCCAGGGCGCAAAAAAGAGGTAAACGAGAAGAACGCCATCACATCCTTTGGTTTGCCGTTCACGCTGCCCACAGTGCCAATTTCTGGAAGTTTGACCTCCTGAATAAGCTTTCCGGAAATGTCAAATACACGAAGACTGCTGGATGCATTGTGCAGGTAAGAGCACACGATTTTCCCGCCACACAACACAGCGCTTTGCAGCACATCGGCGGCGTCTTCCGGAATGAGTATTTCCCAACTGGTCTCTTCCGGCTTTTCCGGATTGACGAGGATGAGACGCCGGTTGGGCGCGTTCTGATTGGTCAGGATCAGTAGCTTGTCGCCAATATTGTCTATTACATTATAGTCTTTCTCATAGGCATTAACAATGGTGACAAATGGCGCATTGGTTTTGCTTAGATCCTTGACAAATAGCGCATTACCACTGGTGCTTTCCCAGCCCGAGATGCAGAGAAAACGCTCATCGTCGGTGGTAGCGCCGCCAAAGGAACGGTCAGGGTGGGCTTTGTCTGCGTAGACAAGTTTGTCGGCGGACTGATCTGTCCCGAGTTTGTGAAAATAGACCGCACCAAATTTGTTGGCAGCCTTTAACTCGTCCCCTTTTTTGGGTTCCGGGAATTTTGTGTAATAAAACCCGTCGCCTTGCCATGCGATTCCACTGAATTTTACCCACTTAATTTCGTCCGACAACATTTCACCTGTATTCATGTCTTTGACTACGATATTGCGCCAGTCTGAGCCGCCCACGGAGGTAGAGTACGCGAGATAACCTCCTTCCAGAGAGAAGTCTAATTCGCCCAGGGAAGTGGTGCCATCCGCGCTGAATTTATTGGGATCCAGCACAATTTCGGCCTGACTGTTCAGGTTATCCTGTGCATAGAGGACACTCTGATTCTGAAGGCCGTCATTTTTGAAAAAGTAATATTTGTTGCCTTCTTTGAACGGCGGGGCGAATTTCTCATAGTCAAAAATCTGTTCCAGACGAGATTTTACCTTATCCCGGAATGGGATTTGGCTGAGGTAGCCGTTGGTCACAATATTTTGCCGGGTCACCCATTCTTTGGTTTCAGCGCTTTGATCGTCTTCAAGCCACCGATAGGGGTCGCTGATTTTTGTGCCGTGGTAATTATCAGTCACAGCGGTGTCTTTTCTTGTGGTGGGATAAGTCACCGGGATTTGTTTAAAATCCATGGTTTGGTTGTTGGAGACTTTGGTTCCTGAGTCACATGCGACCAGAAAAGTTATTGAAACAAGGGTTAATGTCGTGAGTAAGAATTTCATAAACAATGTTGGTTAAAAAAATGCGGAGGCGAAAAACCGCAAAGCCCGCTTACTTTTGCCAGAAAATAGACAAAAATGCATTCTCGTATCCGAATAGGCTTCTTAGCCCCATGGGTTTTCTTATTATTTACCTGCTTTTCCGCTTTTGCGCAAACCCGTCCGGAGCCTTTGCCGCCCCTGGATAGTCTGGATTTTTCCGGAATGCGCCAAATTTCCGGAGATCTGTTTGGGAAGGCTGGAAATCTGGAAGCTGATTTAACACGGTTGGATGAAAAAGCCAATGAAGCATTTAATTATGCCCAGGCTAAGTTGGAGGAGGCAAAAGGTGATTCAACGATTTTAAAATCGTATTTAGATTCCCTTTCTAAGGCCGTGAAGGTCGCCAAATTATTGGTAAAAAAAAGGTCAACGCAACTTAACCGGGCGAACAAAGCGCATTTGTTTACCGGCGCTATGACCGAAATGACCGATAGTCTTTTGTTGCGCAAAAGCATTCCTAAAGCCTGGCAACAAATCACGCAGTTGCACGACGAACTTTACCCGCCAACCGGATCTGATAATACTGATAATGAATCTGTTGCAACAGAAACACCAAAATCTAAAAAGTCAAAAAAGAAAAAAGAATCCGACCCTGCAACGGACCCAGATCATCCCGGCGAACCAAGCTCCGATCAACCCATCACTGCTCAACCAATTACCCGGCCGAAGCACTTTGCTGTGTACAATCCTGCTGCCGATGTAATGCTTCGCCCCCCCACCCCACCCTGCGTGATCGCTGCGAGTAGCCGGGACGAGTTTTCGGGTGAAATCTCCCGGGAGATGGCCCGGGCCGAACTTTTTCGGTACACCAACCCTGCGTTGAAAACCTATTTACAAGGCAAAACACATGTGGTGTGTGAAGCCGCGCTCGGCAGTGCCGGGACAAAAGCTACCCTCATCCTCACGTTTAACATCAACGACCCAAATGCCCGCAAGGCGTTTGGCCGACTGGAAAAAAACAGCATCGCTTCGCTCAAATTCCTGGACGGAAGCACTTTTGAACTGCAAAATGCCATAGCGGATGATGGTGTTTTCACGGCTGAAAATGAAGCTTCTATCTTCAGGGGACACTACCCACTAACGCCCGAAGCGTTGAAAAAAATACGTCGAACAGGTCTCGACAAACTCCGCATCCTGTGGAGTAAAGGTTATGACGACTATGATGTGCAGCAGGTGGATCTGTTGATGCGACAGGCAGAATGTTTATTTAAGTGATTTGAAACAATACCTTATTTTTGTACTATAAATTGAGAAATTATGACAGCCGCTTTGCAACTTTCCCAAGTAATTGGTCAACTTACCCCTGAAAATACTGCGATGTTGGAGGCCTATGCTGAATTCCTCTTGCTACGGCAACACGAGCATGATACGCAGATTGACAGTAAAAAGGTACCTATTACTAAGCCTGACCGCTTGAATACTGCATCTAAATTCAAAGGCAAGGCGAATTTCCCTAAAATATCGACTGTCAAATCAGAAGTTTATGAGCAGTAGCAAGTTATGATGCCAATGATTTTCAAATGGCTTGTGCGGAGGAGGGTATTACACTCATCCAAACTTCAGCCGATTGGGAAGTTTTGAAATAATGAAAATCCTAGAAAACATCTCCCTCCTTCCTTATAATACTTTCGGCATCGATATAAAGGCCGAACATTTTGCAGAAATCTCTAATCTTGAGGATTTGCGAGCTGGACTCCGCACAGGTATCCGCCCTGTTTTCCTGCTTGGCGGGGGCAGCAATGTACTTTTCACACAAGATGTCCACGGCTTGGTTTTGAAAAATAACCTGCGCGGAATCAAGGTCGTCCGCGAGTTTAAGAACAAGGTCTGGGTGGAAGTTGGCGCAGGCGAGGTATGGCACGAATTTGTGCTTTGGGCCGTGGAGCATAACTTCGGCGGTGTGGAAAATATGAGCCTCATTCCAGGTACGGTTGGGGCATCTCCCATTCAGAATATCGGGGCGTATGGGGTGGAATTAAAGGACGTGTTTGTCCAGCTTGAAGCCGTGAACCTAAGCAATGGAAAACTAAAAACCTTTCGTCATTCAGCCTGTCGATTCGGCTACCGGGACAGCGTTTTCAAACGGGAGGAGAAAGGAAAATGGTGCATCACATCGGTCGTGTTTTCCCTGACCAAAAGCCCGCACCGACTAAACACTTCCTATGGAGACATTTCCAAAACATTGGAAATCAATGGAATAAACACTCCTGGCATTGCTGACATTAGTCGCGCTGTAGTACAAATTCGCAGTTCCAAACTGCCCGATCCGGCTAAGATCGGCAACTGCGGTTCATTCTTCAAAAATCCCGAAACGGACCGTAATGTGCTGGATCGTATCCTTAAAAACCATCCCCTGGTCCCACACTACCCTCTGGCCGATGGGCGGGTAAAGATTCCCGCAGGCTGGCTCATTGAACAATGTGGCTGGAAAGGTAAACGAGTGGGGAACACGGGCTGCTATGAGCGTCAGGCGCTGGTGTTGGTGAATCACGGCGGCGCTACGGGGGAAGAAGTAAAAAGTCTAGCCTATGCGATTATTGAATCGGTGGAGAAACAGTTTGGAATTCGATTGGAGCCGGAGGTGAATATGGTGTGAAATCTTTAGGTATCTTATCCAACTGTGTTTTTGTGGGCAACCCTCCTTAGCATGTGGATATGGCGGCCACCCGCCTACGCCAAGGCTTCGGCGGGTAAACGGGTAAAAAAAAGCCGCCAAGTATTTTCTACTTGGCGGCTCACAACATAACCATGAAAACAATTAACCAATCAAATGTTAGCCCTTTCTGATTATGTCTTTTCCGAAAACCGTGCCAAACTTAATGAAATGGTAAAATTTTCGGACTTATTAGTGTTAAAGTTGTTGAGAGGGTTATAATGTTCAGATTGAAGCGATTTTGTACGCAACAATCTCAACATTCTCAACATCCTACCTATTTCTTCAGCAGTCTTGCAGTCAATGGCCGCGCCAAACCTTTAACCTTCAGAAAATAGGTTCCTGCGGGCGCGTTGTCTAAAATAACCATACCGCGCAAGGTATTGTCCCAACGGACCAGGCGCATGGTTTGAATCAGTTTACCCTTAATGTCGAATACCTCGCAAACGAGCGATTGCTCCCCTTCCAAGGCTGGCAGCTCAATGGTAGCCAATCCATTGGTTGGGTTGGGGGATACCTTCAGACTGCGCAATTGATTGGGTTCGGAAGCGCTGACGGTGCACAGGTCAATGAGTTTTTCAGCGGTACACCCATTGGCATCCTTGCATTGAAGGGTATAAAAACCTGCACTCAAATTCGAGAAAACCGGATCAGAAAAGAAAAGACTCCCATCCAGGCTAAACTGATAAGGCGCTGAGCCGTTTTGAGGTATTGCTGTTATTTTCCCATTATTCGGTGAAGGGCACTCCACGGATGCATCCACCACGAAACCAGAGCATTGATCGCCTGTACAGAAAGGCGCCGTTATTTCACCGCCAAAGTTTCCGCCGACATAGGTCCAAAACGAACCTCCCAGGGGCGAGAAAAGATCTACTACCCCGCCATCCATTCCATCGCCTGCGGTGTCAAAGAGGTGGAATACGTAACACTTTTCTTTATCGAGACACAGTTCTTCTGCATAAATGCCATTCGCAACAGGATATGGTCCTCCGGACGCGGCCACGTTATTCTGCTCATCCCGTAGTTCCCAACGGTTTTGCTCCGGATTTTGGTTGGTACTGAAGAGCAATTGCACCGGGAATCCATCAGGGTTAATGGCGAATGTGGTATTGCCCGTGTCATTTCCGGGTTGTTCATCTTCACCCTGGCCATTCACGTTGGTTAAGTCCACGGACACGGTATTTTGCCCAGCCTGAAGTCCCTGAACAAAAAGGTTGATCTCTATAGACTCATCCGGACCAAGAAATACCGTATTGGGCACGGTGGGCTGTGGCACTCCATTCGCAATGATCTGAGCATCAAAATGTTGTTCATCCCCGAGACCATTGTTTCGAACTGTTATGCCAATGAGGGCAAAGCTGGAATCAACGCAAGCCTGAATAGGCCGTATATTGGTAATCTCCAATTCCCGGAGTGCGCGATTCCTGACCACTGCATTTATGGCATCGTTATTGGGTTGCTCGTCCCCTGCAATGGTTGTGCTGAGTTCAAAATTGAAAATTCCTGCCAAGGCGCTTAAATCCTCTGTCATAGAGAAAACATGCTCAATGGTAGCGCCAGCTGCCACAACTCCCGGATAGGTCTCCGTATTCCATGCGCCTCCATTCATGCGATAGGCTACTTCAATGCCCGACTGATGGGTAAATCCAAAATTTCGGAAGCGGATCTTTACCGGCTCCGCAGCAGCCAGGTTCGGGCCGGAAACGGGGGAGACCAAAGCCATCGCCCCGACATCAACCTGCTTCCGCTGTGGGGTGCAGATGTTGAATACTTGCGGCTCCTGATTGGCATTGAATGCTTCCACCAACGCATTACCAAAAATATCGTACAATCGGAAATGTCCTTGCCAGCTGAAAGTCGAAGACTTCAGCACAACGCGATAACAGGTATTGTCATCGCTGCAAATTTGCGCAAAGGTCTGACCTGTGCTCATCTCTCCGGAAGTAAGCAGCAGGTCTGTCTGACTCCGCAGTTCATAGGCCAGCACCCCAAAGTCAGTTTCGGCCTGAACAACCAGAAATGTGCCATCCAGGTTACCATTGAATTTTATGAGTGCAAGGCTATCATTGGAGGTGCGTTCATCCTGCACGCCATTGGGCAGACTGGTGAACATCCTGAGGCCGTTAAGACCATTCAGGATACCCGTAGCGTGGAGGTCAATCGTATCACGTTCGCCCGGCGCGAGGTTGCCGGTCCAATTGTAAATATTGACCGGCTGGGCATTGATGCGCCAGTGGATATTTGCACTTTGCATTGGAAGGCCGGAAGCGTTGCGGAATATGATTCCGAAATCCGTTTCCGCGCCGCAAACCAACCCTGGAAGATTGTATTTGCCCACAATGGCCACATCGTTGGAGGTCAGTTTTTGCACCACGATATCCAGGGTGTCATTTCGCGTAAACTGATCTTTGGACCAGTGGGTGATGATCCTGAAATTGTAATCAACCCCTACTAAAGGCATGTCAACAGTAGCAGCGAACGTAAAATCCAAGGTATTGCCGGGCTGGAGCAGGTCCGGCACATTTTCTGTTGCAACAAAGTTTCCTTCAAAATACAGCGAGGCAGAAAACCCGGGGGCATTTTCAATACCCCCATTGTAAAACTGGACCTTCACTTGTTCTCCATTGCCCAAAACTGCGGACGCCACGGGAGCAAGTAATTGTTGTGGCTTAATATCAAACGTATCGCGCTGAACTTTAAAAGAACCAATTCGGGTGCCCCAGGGCACTCCTGCGGGCTGATATTCACCGGTAAACCAGAAGGTCCGGCCATCTTCGGGGTCCACACTCATGTTGCTGTAATCGCCCCAGCGATTGTCACCAGTGTGGCTTTGCTCCCCAGCTTTGAGGGTATATTCCTCCACCGGCATCTCGCCTAGCGGGTCGCTGCTGCGTCGTCCGGTAATGTATAGACCTGGAAACAGCGACTGACTTGCAGCAGAATAGCCCAGGGCAATATTGCCTGCTTCATCGGTACAAATAGTGCCCATGAAACGGTTGGTGACGAGATCAGGCGCATAGGTGCCCTCCTGATAGATCTGCCAATCCCCGGCGCCTTGTTTGCGAAGTTCGTACCAGCGTACCGCCGCGTCGCCACCTTCGCCTACCTGACCAGAAACATCAGAAACGTGGTTGAATACCACCGATTCATAGGTGCCGAAGTTGCGGTACGGAGCACGGTACATAATAATATTTTCCAGTGCCGTGATGCGAGGCGCATTACCATCTGGTTGTTCAATGCAATCAAAGAGGCCGCCTCCAAAGCAGACCTTCGTTTCAAAAGGGGTGGGAAACACTTTATCAGGCCCGGTAATACTGCTTTCACCAGGGTTACTCCAATCCACATCTACTTCCCAGATCTGCAAATGGTCCTGGCCGCCATCCCAACCATCGTCGTACACCCTGAAAATATATTCAGGACTACCGGCAGGAGGAGGAGGACCGCCTTCCCAGTCTGCACCGGTTGCAGGTTGGTATGCAATGGCCTGATAATTAGGCATTACGAAGCGGTAAAGGTCGAAAAACGGCTCACCTGCCAGCATAGCCGCACGCTCCAATGCATATCCGGAACATTCATTTCCGCTGGTGATCTCGTTCACGGTAATAAAATAGGCATTGTGCCACAGATACAATTTCGGATAGTCGCCAAATCCTTGTGTCTGAAAACGATAGGCTTTCCAGCTTCCGGTGGGATCGCTATTGTCGGAAATGGCAATAAGCAGTTCGTTGGTAAAAAAGCCCTGCAATTCCATAATGACCCAGCGTTCGGCATCATGGTCATACTGTACGATTGGGTCGCCGATACTGCCGGATCCAACCTGTTCCCAGATCGTGGAACTAAGGACTGGTCCAAACACGGATTCGCCGGTCAATTTATCCCAAACCTGAAAAAATGATCCGCCGGAAGCGTTGGTCATTTGGACATAATGGTTTTTTCCAATATCCCCGGTTGGGTCTGGCGGTGAAATACCACTTAGGTCACGATTGCCTTCGAAGTTATGTCCTGGGATAATTTCCGGGCCAGTTTCACGAT
The DNA here is from genome assembly GCA_030645295.1 of Saprospiraceae bacterium. Taxonomy (GTDB): domain Bacteria; phylum Bacteroidota; class Bacteroidia; order Chitinophagales; family Saprospiraceae; genus M3007. The sequence continues at coordinate 15,152 of JAUSMG010000177.1, forward strand.
TGTCTGCGCTGTTCTTTGCGAGCTCATCACCATTTTTGGGCAGTGGATCAGGGTTATTTAACGCGTTGGCAAAGAAGTAATTGCGTTTTTGCGCCAATTTACGGGGTACAGGGCCAGGGATCGCAGTCCGTGGTTTCAGATCGCGCAAGGCGGGGATGCTCCCAAGCAGTTCGCCTTTCGAGACGGTGGGCGGATAAGATTGGGGCGGGTCGTCTTGCCGGATGGTTTTTTGGGCAAAAAGAGCGGTCGTTACAGACCAAAAAAGACAAAGAGTAAGGATCTGTCTCATGCAATTGAATAAGTTAATGTAAATTTCAGAACGAAGTAGTGAAGGAGGAATGAATTTGGAAACAAGGCCTATTTTGGGGCTGTAATGTAGGGGAAATTTTCGGGCGCAAGTGATGCAATTGAGTAAAACGTCTGCTGTTGGCCATAGCAATTTAGCGCTTAAGCAAATGGTTGCATCCGGACCAATTTCCGAATGCAACCATTGTAAGTTTGCGAGATAAAAAAGCCCTCACTTTTGCTCCACTCATCACATACCCTATAAACGGTATTGTTTTCCCATTGAAACATTCGCTTTGCCGACATATTTGTATTTTTCGCCCCTTGGCTGTTGAAGCTTTGCTACGTTTGTCCTAACGTCACAAATAACAACTCAATTATCTTAATCATCCTATGTTCTTTACATCCACACGAACCGTAATTGTGCTTGCCCTCCTATTGCACAATACCCTGGCTTTCAGCCAAAACCCCAATTGTCCCACCCCTACTTTTTTCAAAACTTCCGGTGCTGGAACCCACACAGAATACGGCACCGTGCTCACGCGCAGTGGCGATGGCAACCTGTACCTGGCCGGCAGGAATAGCGCCAATACGTTTATTCAAAAAATAAACCTGGCCGGCGATGTGATTTGGATGCGGGAGTTCCGGATCGGTCCCTTTGAGCCGATCACACCCATACAGATCTTTGAAGATTCGGAGGGAATGATCGTTGGTTGTGGCACTCAGACACAGTTTGCAGGAGCAACCCGTGGTTTTGCCTTCCGGTATGATCCTGTGCAAAATTTGTTTTTGTGGGCGCATCCAATCACCAGCAACAACCCTATGGCGGCCGGCATATTGGAAAAAACACCCGGTGGCAGCTACATTTATTACGAAAACTCGGTTTTCTTTAGCGGGGAGACCGACATTGAAATACTCGATCTGGAAAGAGCCACAGGCAACATTATTCCTGCTTTTGCCAGTCGCTACGAGCATATTTCTTACGATGTGCTCGTGAAAATTGTTTCTGTGGGTGGATCGCTTTACGGCCTTGGTTCCGTAGAAAGTCGCGACAGTTTTGACAACGCTGCACGGCGACTGATGCTCGCGCGTTTCGACCCGGTGAACGGGATGCCGATCTGGGCACAATTGAGCCATGATGATACGACGGCACAAACGGATTTTCTTGCTCGCGACCTGGTCGCAGACGGTGATGCTCTGATTGCAGCATACGTCGTGGATGAGGACATCAACGACGATCCCAGTACTCAGCCAAATATCGTCCACCTTCAAAAAACCGATTTGGACGGCAATATTCTTTGGATAAAAAGATATGAGCTGAGCACCTCAATTTTAAGGGTAATTTCCGTTTCAGACGGATATGTTTTGTCCGGTCAAAGGACTTTCAATAGCAGATACTTTGTTTTTAAAGTAAATAAAGACGGGGATTTTGTTTGGGGTAGAAACCTTGATTATGGCCCGGCCTCAACACCCAACACTCTTTCACATGGACCTGACCAATCCGTTGCAGTAGCCGACTCTCTGTATTTTACAGGACTGGCTACGACGGGGTTCGGGGATGTCTTCCTTTGGAAAATGCTGGGGGATGGTACGATGACGGACTCCTGCGGATTTGTGGATACGCTTCCATTGCAAGTTACTGATATTCAGAATCCTATAAGGACGCCCATCAATTTACAGCAGCTCATCACTACCGCAGTTGCGACCAATGCTACGGCGCCCTGGACCACCAATACTTTATCGGAAACGCTCGTCTGTCCGGATTGTACGGTGCCTGACCCATGTCCGGAGGACAACGATTTTGTGGTTGACATCACCAATATAAGTTGCTCCGGAGGTTTTGTGAACATGACTTTCAGCATTTGTGATCTGGACGGAGGAACACTTCCTGACCTGGATATTACTTTTTACGATGCCAACCCTTACACTGATGCGGCCGACCAATTGGGCACTTACAACTACAATTCATCCAATCCGGACAGCTGTGCTACGGTGCAATTGGCAAATTTGGAAAGTCAATTTGGAGCCGGTGCTGTTCAAAATGGCTTTCAGATTTTTGCTGTGGTGAACGACCCTGGATCCACCAATACCCCATTCACAGTGGATGATTTTCCGCTGTCCGGTATAGAGGAATGTAACTATTTTAATAACCTGGACAGTATTTCAGTTCAATTGCCTGCAGTTCCAACGCTCAATTTAGGGGTAGACCAAGTCATCTGCTCCAATGAAACCGCCACCCTTGATGCCGGAGCTGGCTTTTTTAGATATCAATGGTCCAACGGCGCCACTACTCAGGCTACAACCGTTAATTTTGGAGGGCAGTATCGGGTAACGGTGACAGATCATTGCGGGTTCCGGCAAAATGATACCATTAATATTCAGGTGACGCCCTTGACCTTTATTCAGGAAAGTGGATTCTTCTGTCCCGGAAAATCGGTCACCGTGCATGGTTTCACGTTTGACCAGCCGGGTACTTTTCAAAGAACCATTCCAGGCTTAAATAATGATTGTGACACTTCTGCAACCTTTACGATAGATGTTTTGCCTTATGAAGAGCGTATTGAGGTGATCAATTTTTGTCCCTTTGAAACAGTGACCATCAATGGTGTCGTCTATGAAGATTCCGGACTGGTACGCGACACGGTTCCCTCCACAAGCACCTGCGATACTATTGTTTTTTATTTCCTGAATCAACAGCCGCTACCCTTCAGAACCTACCTATTTGAAATTTGCCCGGGAGATTCAGTGGTGTTTAACGGGCAGGTTTATTTCCAGCCCATTGGCTTTACGGATACCTTGTATAGCACCGGGATTGGCTGCGATACCACCGCTTACGTAACAATTGACTACTTGCCTATCCCGGAATTATTGGACACCATTCAATTTTGCCCGGGCGCGTCGGTCCAAATTGGCGGACAATTTTACAACCAACCTGGCGATGTATCCCTTACAATACCTTCATTAACAGGCGGTTGCGACACCCTGTTGACCTATACGCTGCAATTCTCATCGCTTCCGACTAAATCTGAAACACTGGAATTTTGCGCGGGAGGAAGTATTACGCTTGGTGGTCAGACTTATTCACAGCCCACTACGGTCACCCTCACCATCGCTGGAGCTGGCAATGATTGCGATACGCTGGTGACTTACACCTTGCAATATCTTACACCACCACCATCTACCTTGAATGTGGTTTGCCCGACTGCCTTAACCGTCGTCACAACCCCTGGAACCGGACCCACTCCGGTGAATTACAGTTTACCCCTTGTCACCAGCGATTGTATTTGCCCTGGCAACGCATTGACCCTCACCAACGGCCCTGCATCCGGAAGTATTTTTGCGGTGGGCAACACCCAGGTTTGTTATTCCGCACAGGACAGTTGTAGTTCAATTGCCAACTGTTGCTTTACGGTGACCGTGCGGGAAGAATTACCCTGTGATACGAAGGTCTCTGGCTGTGTTCAATATGACTTGCTTAGCATCACTGCCAATAGTCAACAGCAACGCAGCTATCGCATTCGCGTGACGAACAATTGTGCCAACAAGTTGATTTACACCGCCATCCAGCTGCCCAATGGCCTCAGTGCAGTCAGCCCGGCCAGCCTCTCGATATACACTTCACCGAATGGCCGGCAATACGCTGTGCGCAATCCGAACTTCTCTCCGTTCTATTCCATCCGGTTCAAACCCACCAGCGATGGCATTGTAAATGGTCAATCGGATGAGTTCGAGTACACCTTACCTGCTCAGGCAAACCCGACATATATCAACATTACTTCCCGCCTGGAGACACAAAGTTTCTACGCGGCGCACTTGAATACCTTCAACTGCCCGATTGGCATCACGCCGACCAATAACCGGAACGAGGCTGTGCCCTTCATAGAAAATGTGCAAACAAGGATGCTGCTCTTCCCCAACCCGACCAGTGGAGAGCTTTTTGCAGACTTCTCTCAGTGGCAGGGCGAGGATCTAAACGTCCAGATTTTGGATAGCCGGGGAATGCGCGCTCAGTCTCTCCGGATGAATGCAAGCAGCGAAGCCCAGGCTATTCCATTGTCAAGTCAATTGCCTTCAGGGCTGTATTTCCTTGAAATCGTGACGGAGCATGGGGAAAGGGAAGTCGGGAGCTTTGTTTTGGAGCGGTAAATAGGTCTAGCAGAGGATCACACCTGCATCACACCTACGTTAAATTTCTCCACTGGCGCATTGTTGGCTGCTTCAATGCCCATGCTGATCCATTGCCGGGTATCGCGCGGATCAATGATGGCATCCACCCAGAGCCGTGCAGCGGCATAGTACGGGGTGGTTTGAGCCAGATAGCTTGCTTTTGTTTTTTCCAAAAGCGCTTTCTCAGCCACCGGATCAGGGGCATGACCTTTGGCTTTCAAAGATTGTACTTGTATCTGTGTCAACACTTTAGCAGCTTGCTCACCGCCCATAACCGCGATTTTTGCGGTCGGCCAGGCTACAATAAGGCGAGGGTCGTATGCTTTGCCACACATAGCATAGTTGCCCGCGCCATAAGAGTTTCCAATGACTATCGTGAACTTGGGCACTGTGGAATTGGCCACCGCGTTCACCATTTTCGCACCGTCTTTGATGATGCCACCATGTTCGGAACGAGTGCCAACCATAAAACCGGTCACGTCATGCATGAAAACGAGCGGGATCTTTTTCTGGTTACAATTCAGAATAAACCGCGTGGCTTTGTCCGCCGAATCTGAGTAGATGACCCCGCCAAACTGAATTTCACCCTTTGCATTTTTCACCACCTGTCGATTGTTCACCACAATGCCCACCGCCCAGCCATCTATCCGGGCATAGGCCGTGATGATGGTTTTGCCGTAGTGTTCTTTGTACTGGGTGAGCTTGCCATTGTCGACAATTCGGCGAAGTAATTCGACCGTATTGTATGGTTTTGCGCCGTTTTCGGGATAGATTTCAAAAACATCCTCCGGTTTTCCATCTGCTGGCGAAGGGGTTACCCGGTCAAATCCTGCATGTTCAAACCTGCCAAATTTATCCACCAGATCCTTGATCGTGTCAAGGCAGGTCTGGTCGTCGGGCATTTTGTAATCCGTCACGCCACTGATTTCAGAGTGGGTGGCTGCCCCGCCGAGTACCTCCTGATCGGCGTCTTCCCCGATGGCGGCTTTTACGAGATAAGGTCCGGCCAGGAAAACAGAACCGGTCCGCTCCACGATCAAAGCCTCATCCGACATGATAGGCAAATACGCGCCACCCGCCACACATGCCCCCATAATTGCAGCGATTTGCGGAATTCCTGCTGAAGAAAGCCGCGCATTATTGCGAAAAATACGGCCAAAGTGCTCTTTATCCGGAAATATCTCGTCCTGCAGGGGCAAATAAACCCCTGCCGAATCCACCAGATAAATAATTGGCAAACGGTTTTCCTTTGCAATTTCCTGGGCCCGTAGGTTCTTTTTTCCCGTAATGGGAAACCAGGCGCCGGCTTTCACGGTCGCATCATTGGCGACGACGATACACTGTCGCCCCCGCACGTATCCGATCACGATCACCACACCACCAGCAGGACAACCGCCGTGCTCGGCATACATTTCATGGCCGGCAAATGCGCCTATCTCTAAACGCCGTTTGCCCGCATCCAAAAGGTAGTCGATTCGCTCACGGGCAGTCATTTTACCCTCATTATGGAGCTTTTCAATGCGTTTGGCGCCGCCGCCTTCGTGGATTTTTTCAAGGAAGCGGTTTAAATTCGAGACAGCCAGTTTGAGCGCGTCTGTATTCTTTGCGGATTCTAACTCAGTAGTTGTGGTGGACATTCGCCAGGTATATTTGAGCGGCTAAGATACAGTTGAATCACACTTTGGAGGATTATCCTTCTTGCCAAGCGTTCAAGAAAGCGACCAGTCAATTTTCGCTTTCCCCAGTTTTTCCAAAATTTCATTGGTGCGGACAAAATGCCCACAGCCCTGAAACGCGTTCCCTGCCAGGGGCGACGGATGCGCACATTCGAGCACAAAATGCTTTTTATCGTCGATCAGC
>JAUSMG010000181.1 GCA_030645295.1 Saprospiraceae bacterium
TTCTCCGGTTTTGCGGTTTTCCTGTTTAATTTGAGTGCTTGTTAATATTCGGGATGAGACTCATGTTTTTTTATCATTACCCATCCTTTTCCTGCGCTCTATCGTCATTCATTCGAATGATCTGCTCAGCCGGGCAGCGCATTCACCGCTATTCAGCGTCATTTCACAAAATTGCACTTTCTGGTTCAAGCGGCGCTGCTTACATTGGTCGCGAGATTGGAGTGTTATACCCCTTTCTTTACGATTTCAAATCCGACTTCTGGCCAGCCATTCAACAAATATCCACAAGATGAAAAACTTTACAATCGTCTTTGCCTTTTTGGCTTTTTTCGTCCCTTTGCTCGCCCAAAACGTGGTCATCTCGACCCAGAATCCAAGCGGTCTCTACGTCTGCGGAGTGGAGCAAATGACGGTGACCCTGCAAAATGGCGCAGGCCCTGCGGCGGCCAATTTGAAGACCACCATAACTTTTCCCAACGGCATTACCTATGTGCCAGGAACGGTGGTAGGGGCTACAGAAAGTAACCTCTCCAATCTTAACGCCCCGGTGTTTGCATTGGCTGATCTGGCAGGTGGGGCATCTGTATCGTTCACGCTAAATGTTACAGCGGGCTGTCCCGTGGTGCAGGCCATCAACGATGGTCAGACTTTTTCCAATACCATTGTGGCAACCTATACGGGCGGGAGCAAGCAGATCATCTCCAATTTATATCCCGTAGAGACGGGTTTGCTCAATATCAGCGCCATCACTCCGCCCACCGTAAACGCCCAAAAAGGCGATGTGGTGATGCGCATGATCACGATGAAAAACACGCGCCAGGGCCCTATTCAATCCTTGTCTTTTTCTGACGCACACTTCCCCGGTTTCAGCATTCAATTGCAGGGCGGGATCAATCAGACAAATTTATCCACATTGTTCAGCGCCGAGGTGCCGGGCAGTTTTTTTGCTGCGGTCGGAAATGGAGATAACTTCCTGGATTTCAACGAAGAAATAACGCTGGTAGAGAAAATTACTATTGAGGATTGCGGTATCCCGACGTTTACGAACCAGTCGCTCATCATCGTTGGATGGGGCTGCGGCGGGCCGCCTTGCAGGACGGACAGTATATATGCTTCCATCACCATTTTACCGACGACCCAAAACCCCAGTCTCTCGTTTGTACCCGTGTACTCCGCGCCGGTGAGTCAATGCGGCGCCATTCCATCAACGCAGGAGATCCTGATCATCAACAACGGTCAATTGCCAGCCACAAACCTGACGATGAACCCTTACACACTCGACACCTCGTTCCATGCACTGGATCAGGGATCTTTCGAGTGGAACAATGGTTCGGGATGGCAACCGCTTACCCCACAGGTGAGTACTTCGACGATCCTGGGCAGTTGCGGTCTTCCGGATTATTCGCTGGACGTGATCATTGTGGTACCAGAAGTGCTTCCGGGCGATACGGTCCGGCTGCGGTTCAATACCTATTATTGCCAGCCGGTTTGCGGCGGACTTATCCCTGCAATGCGGGTTGGGTACAATTATTTCAAAGCCTGTCCGGCCAATTCCCCTGTTGGAGGCGTTTTCAATTTTTATCCGGACACTACTTTTTTGAAAATAGAGGCCAGTGTGGATTACGAACATGAAATTTGTCTTCAAGAAGACTCTGTATACACGCTAAACTATTGGATAAAATCGAAGAGGCTGTTGCAGGACACAGGGTTTCTCCAAGTCATTTTTGAAGTCCCGCTTGGTTTCGATTGGGTACAGGACTGTCCATTCAGTCTCGACAACCAAACACCGCTGACTTCTGAAATCACGCTAAATTCCGACAGTTCTGAAACGGTGCGCATAGTTTTTGATCTGCCATTTTCACTGGATTCAGTCGGCAGCAGCCTTTGTTTGGTGTATCAATGCAAACAAAATATGCCCTGCGAAGCACCCGTCCCGGAAGTGCCTCCGACAGGTTCTACTTATATCGTCTACCCCCCTCCTTCTGATTGTGGAGGTTGTCAGCTGAAACTTCACGCTTATTCGCTGGTGTCCACAACACCCGATGATCCCCTCAACTGCGCCATCAGCTTCTGCGACGATTTTATTTTGGTTGTAGATAACCATTGCGATACAACCCCGGTTGGCCCACCCAAAGGTCCCTGTACTGGCGGCCCAGGCTCCAATGGCGAGCCTTTTGAGTATTTGATCAATTTTGACTCGTACAGGACAAACTATGGTTTTCAGGACAACAACGACGACCGAACTGCGGACAATAACAACATCGCCAACTCACCCGGAGTTCGTCGGGATCGTTATCTGGTGGGCGATACCATGCGCAA
>JAUSMG010000182.1 GCA_030645295.1 Saprospiraceae bacterium
CGTATGCTGTCTTCTAAGTCGATTAGCAATTTCAGCGGTTAGTTCAACAAATTCATATTTTATTGCTTGCTCCAGCGTTTGTTCCAGAACATTAACGCCTGCTTTTCGGGCATCTCTACCCAATAAAATATAACCAACTGCAAAATCTCTATAGCAATTGTAATATGCCTTTGCTCGATCATTGAACATAGGTTGGTTAATATCTACAAAAAAGGCTGTGTTGAGCAGGTTGCGCTCCAGACGGCCTTTCATACGCAGGTATGCCTGCGACTTGGGACTTTCGTTTTTCCCGTACAAGTATTTGGCCGCATCCTCGTCGGATTGCACCTTGTCTTTGGCAATGGCATCGTACAAAGACTCGACCATGCTGCCCTCTTCTCCAGGGTTACCCAAAACTTCTATATTTTTTACCTTGTTACGGGTGATGGTTTTTACCAACTCTTTCAGAGCATCAAATTCCATACGGGCGGATTGTAAAAAATGAATATATGAGATAATCTTTGAATCTCCATGTATTGAAATCGGCTTTTTTGTCCTTTTTTGGCCCTGCAACACTACCTTACCTTTGTTGCAACAATTGACCAAGACAAATGTAAGATCATTTTGCAAATGCAATAATCATATACGAGCGCGAGATCATCCGGGGGGATGAAAATCGCGTGACTGCCCAAGGTTCTAACGTTCATTGACCTATCCACAGCAATGCTTTGGGGCTTGGGGTGTTTCCATGCCCCAAATCTGCCTGTATTGAAATAGGGGTTTCTGTCCTTTTTTATGATCCAGGACGGCGTGACCTTTGTGCCAGATTTCTTCTGATTCACAAAAAAAACGTCTTGTTATGAACTTGGTATTTTTCCTCCTTAGCTTGCTTTTTGCTTCTTACGCCCCAACAACTCAAACCACTGACGGAAATGACACTGGTACTGTAACTAATCCTGGGCCAGGAAAAGGCAAGGGAGGAAAGTTTGGAGATGGTGATTACATCATTTCGGATGACATAATGCCCTAGTTCAATTTGATAATTATCCCAACACCAAATACTAACAATCAATTCCTGGGCCTCCACCTTCAATAATCCGTTTCCCCCTTGATTAAGTATTTGATTATAAAATTATATAAACCAAATGCCCTACGGATCATTCCGTTTTTAATCTTCTGCCGTGTATTAAAACACGCTTTATTACACTTCATTTAAATAATCCTTCCTATCATGAACCGGAGCGTTGCCTTGCGCCCCGGTTTTTTTTATGTCCACAAATGGGCTGTTATCGAATCCGTCCACTGCCTGCCCTCTACTGTTTAGCCGCTCATTCCAACTTTTCATCCAATCTTTTGTCCTTGTTCCCAGTAAAGACCAACCTTCGCCCGCATTTTTGCTGCTCAGGATGTCTTCCCACGCGCACAATATTTTTCAACCTATCCAACACAACACAGGAACGGAGTATGAAACGATTATTCTTTTTGGGGCTTTTTTGCCTCTCCCTACTGACCCCCCAATCCCTTTTTTCGCAAGATCTGCCAACGTACGACCCAAATTCGATCGACGTGCCTTACAAAAAATTCGTGCTGCCCAATGGCCTGCGCCTGGTGGTGCACGAAGACCACAAAGCCCCCATCGTGGCGGTGAACGTATGGTATCACGTCGGATCCAAGAATGAAAAACCGGGCAAATCGGGCTTTGCTCACTTGTTCGAACACCTTATGTTCAATGGCTCAGAGCACTTTAATACCGACTATTTCCAGGCGCTAGAAGCGATCGGCGGCACCGATCTCAATGGAACAACCAACGATGACCGCACCAATTACTTCCAAAATGTGCCGGTTGGAGCGCTTGATCAGGTACTTTGGCTCGAAAGTGACCGTATGGGGCACTTGCTCGGCGCCATTGACCAAGGCAAACTTGACGAACAACGGGGCGTAGTACAAAATGAAAAACGCCAGGGCGAAAACCAGCCTTATGCCAAAGGCTGGGACATTCTCCAAAAGGAAGCCTATCCACCTTACCACCCTTATGGCCACACCGTAATTGGTGAAATGGAAGACCTTAATGCTGCCAGTGTAGCGGATGTCCATGAGTGGTTCAAAACCTACTATGGCGCAGCCAATGCAGTGCTGGTGGTGGCCGGCGATATCACGCCGGAAGCCGCTTATGAAAAGGTGCTGAAATATTTTGGCAATATCCCTGCAGGACCGACCATTGCCCGCCCGGAAGTCAATGTCGCCAAGCGTACCGGCAGCAAACGCGTTCATTATCAGGACCGTGTGCCAGAATCCCGCATCGTTATTTCCTGGAATACGCCTGAATGGGGCAATAAAGAAAACGCTGCCCTTGACCTTGCTTCCAGTGTTTTGTCCTCCGGCAAAAGCAGTCGTTTTTTTAAAAAACTGGTGTATGAAAAGCAGATCTGTAGCTCGGTCAATACCTTCAACGGACCTTCAGAGATCGGAGGCGGCTTCGGAATTATTGCCAATGTAAAAAAAGGCAAAACCGTAGAAGAGGTGGAGGCCGCTATTCACGAAATCATGGCCGAATTTATTAAAAATGGCCCGACCGAGGAGGAATTAAAGCGCGTGAAAGCCTCTTATTTTGCCGGATTCCTCAAAGGTCTGGAACGGATCGGCGGCTTCGGTGGCAAGAGCGACCTTTTGGCTGAAAACGAAGTGTATGCCGGCAGCCCGGATTTTTACAAAACCTACAACCTCTGGATCAATCAGGTCACCGCAAAAGAGGTGCAGATGGTCTGCCAGAAATGGCTTACCGATGGCGATATCACGATGGTCTGTGACCCGTTCCAGGAATATTCTGTGTCCGGCGTGGAGACCGACCGCTCCAAGCCGCCTGCTGTAGACAACAACGTTGCCGCAAAATTCCCCAATTTACAGCGCGCAACCCTGAAAAACGGCATGAAAGTGGTGCTTGCACGCCGCACGGAGAGCCCGACCTTTTCGGCAAACATCATGTTTGACGCAGGGTATTGCACCGACAAATTTGGCGGTAAGCTTGGCCTTGCCAAACTTGGAATGGACATGCTCGACGAAGGCACCAAATCACTTAATTCCTTGCAGATCAACGAGCGTCTACAACTTCTCGGCGCTTCCCTCAACACTTTCAGTGATCTGGACAATTCCTACGTCGGGCTTAATACACTCAAACAAAGCCTGGATCAAAGTCTGGATTTGTTGGCGGATGTTGTGTTGAATCCGTCCTTCCCGGAGGCTGATTTCAAGCGTTTACAAGCACAGCAGATCAGCGGTATTCAGAACGAAAAGAAGAATCCGCAAAGCATGGTCATGCGTGTCATGCCCAGCTTGCTTTATGGGGAAGGGCACCCTTACGCCATGCCCATGAGCGGTTCGGGCGAGGAGGAATCTGTCAACAATATTTCTCTGGACGACATCAAAGGCTTTTATGGCAAATGGCTTCGCCCCAACAACGCAACCATCGTTGTGACCGGCGACATTACCATTGAAGAACTCACTGCCAAATTGGAGAAGCGTTTTAGTGGCTGGCAAAAAGGAGAACTGACCAAAAAAGTCATTCCTGAAGTCAAAACCAGCACCACCTCCAACAAAATTTTCCTGATCGACCGTCCTGAGAGCCAGCAAAGTCTGATCGTAGCCGGTTACCTCACCAAACCCTACGGCCAGTTGGATGAGACCGCTATTGAGCAGATGAACAACGTGTTGGGCGGAGATTTCACCAGCCGGATCAACATGAACATCCGCGAAGACAAGCGCTGGAGTTATGGCGCCCGATCCATGATCCAGAATACCCGCGGCCAACGTCCATTCATGGTATTCGCGCCTGTACAGACCGATAAAACAAAGGAAAGCATTCAGGAAGTCATCAAAGAGGTCAACCAGTTTGTGGGGGACAAGCAGATGACGCAGACCGAATTTGACAAGACCAAGCAGAACACTGTGCTCGGCATGAGCGGTATGTGGGAAACCAATGCCGCAGTGAACGGCAGCGTCCGTGATGTAGTGAAATACAATCTGCCCGATGATTACTGGCAGAAATACGGCAACAAGGTGCAGACACTCACACTCAAAGACGTGCAGGCTACCGCAAAAAGCATCGTGCAGCCCAATAATCTTGGTTGGTTTCTCGCCGGCGATGCGGCCAAAACACTGCCCGGCCTACAGCAACTTGGCATGGAGGTCATTCAGATCGATGCCAATGGTAAGGTGGTATCGACAAAGCCGAAGCCGTAGTGGTGACTGGTGGAGTGGTGATTGGTTTATTAGTGTAGGTGAACAGGCATAAATTTTAAAAACCGGGAGCTGCGCTTTGCGTCTCCCGGTTTTTGCATTTCCTTGTTATCTTTGTAAAAAATTCCAGCGCATGACTACCGCAGCAGTCCAAAAAAAGTTAGAAGTTGCCCCTAAAGCAATGGCCAAAACGCCGGTTGCTAAGAAAGTGCCGCGCCTTATCAAGTGGTCAGAGTTTGAAAAAAGATACCTCAGCCGCGAGGATGGCTACAAGTACGAATGGATCAATGGCCGCGTCGAAAAAACCGAATATACCATGAACCCAACACAACTTTATATTCAGCGCAATCTCACCGCATTGTTTCGCTCCTTCCTCAATGCCGATAAAGTACATGGAGAACTACTCGCGGAACCTGACCTTTTCTTTTTTCCAGAAGTACACCGTTGTCCAGATTTAGCTTGGCTCACCAACCCGCAGATTGACCGCCTAGCCCAAGAGGGCACAATTGAAATCCCTGCCTTTGTCATAGAGGTGATCTCCACTCGCGATGCCGCACAAAAAATAGTGGACAAAATGCGCCACTATCGGACAGCCGGGGTGCAAGTTGTATGGCTTATTTATCCGATTCAGAAAGAGGTACATGTTTACAGCAGCCAGAACCTGGAAAGTATGACCGTTTGTATGGGCGAAAAAATCTGTTCGGCTGCTCCTGCTTTGCCTGCCTTTGCCTTTCCCGTAAGCGACATTTTCAAAAAAGCCACCGAAGAGGACAAATAGACTTCGGATGAAAAAACTGCTTGAAATCAACAACTTAGCCATTGAATTTAGCTCGGAACGTGGCGATACAAGAGCGGTGGATGGCATATCCTTGTCGCTCAATAAAGGCGAGACGCTTGGTATCGTAGGTGAATCTGGTTCCGGAAAATCCGTGACGGCGCTCTCCATCATGCGGCTTTTACCCAGTCCGCCTGCAAAAATTGTTTCTGGTGAAATTCTGTTCCACCAACCCTCCACGGTTAACCTGCTTACCCTGCCTGATAAAGCAATTGAACGTATCCGGGGCGCAGAGATCGCCATGATCTTTCAGGAACCTATGACCTCGCTGAATCCCGTGTTCCGCTGTGGCCATCAGGTAACGGAGGCCATACAACTGCACCAAAAAACCAGTTTTTCCGAGGCTAAAGCGCTGACCCTTAAACTGTTTGAGCGGGTGAAACTCCCGGATCCTTTGCGGATATTCAATGCCTATCCACACCAGATCAGCGGCGGACAAAAACAACGGGTGATGATCGCTATGGCCATGTCCTGCAATCCCAGCCTGCTCATTGCCGATGAACCGACCACCGCCTTGGATGTAACGGTGCAAAAAACCATTCTCGATTTGATGCGAGAACTGAAAGAGGAATCGGGGCTTTCCATGCTGTTTATCAGCCATGATCTGGGCGTTATTGCGGAGATCTGCGACCGCGTGGTGGTTATGTTTCAAGGGAAAATTGTGGAGGAAGGTTCGGTGGAAAAAGTGCTGCACCAACCTGAACACCCTTACACCCGGGGACTGGTGGCTTGTCGCCCATCCTTGCAGCGTAAATTATGGCGCATGCCGACCGTGCCGGATTTTTTGGAGCATACTCATTTCGAATCCAGGGTGGTAACCCCAACTGAAACACAGCACCGCCAAAAAATTCTGCAAGCGCAGGAACCGATATTACAGGTAAAAAATCTGACCGTGCGCTTCCCTTCCAAAAAGAACTGGCTGGGCCACCCTACCGAGTGGCTGCATGCGGTGAACGACGTGAGTTTCGATATTTTCCCAGGCGAGACTTTTGGCCTTGCGGGTGAATCGGGCTGTGGCAAAACCACGCTGGGTCGTACGATTGCCCGGTTAACAGAGGCCCATTCCGGCGAAATTTTTTACAAAGGCATTGATTTACAAAAACTTAGCGAAGAAAAATTCCAACCCTACCGAAAGGAGATCCAGGTTGTTTTTCAGGATCCCTACTCCTCGCTCAACCCGCGTATGGGCATCGGCGAAGCCATTGTAGAACCCATGCAGGTGCACAAACTTCATGAAAACAACCGCGCCCGCCGCGAAAAAGCCATCGAACTTCTGGAGACCGTAGGTTTACAAGCCGATCATTTCCAGCGATATCCGCACGAGTTTTCGGGCGGTCAACGACAGCGGATTTGTGTGGCGAGGGCCTTGGCCTTGCAACCGCGCTTCCTCGTTTGCGACGAGATGGTATCGGCCCTTGATGTTTCGGTACAGGCTACCGTGCTGAATTTATTGATGGATTTGCAGGAGAAATTTGGACTGACCTACCTGTTTATTTCGCACGACCTGAGCGTGATCAAGCAGATGTGCGACCGGCTGCTGATCATGAATCATGGTCAAACGGAAGCGCTGGGCTACCCGGAAGAGATTTACAAAAACCCGGAACGGGAATATGTGAAGCGCTTGATTGAGGCGATCCCGGGTGAGTGAGTGTTATATCAAGCAATTTCAGGGATACCAAAACTAACATGCCCCCAATTGCGTTGCAGTAAAATATGTTATTTGAGTTATCGGGTATCTATTTCAAACAAACACATACTTATTAGTGAAACCAGTATTCCGAATTCTCCGCCACGCCTTGTTTTTTACCTTTCTGACCCTGATCACACAAATCGGCGGTTTGATTTGGCTCTTGAGTTTATATTTGAACAAAATGGTCCAAAAACGTCGTCCGATTCGAGGACTTCGTTGGGCATTTTTCCTTGTTTTGTACACACTGACAACGATTTTTATAGTACCACCTGTTGCGTATTATTGTTGTGATCGAGTACGTTTGCCCGTTTTTTCCAACCCGTATTTGGAACCGGAAAACATTGTTTACAGTTTTTTCAATCGAACTTTCGTCAAGCCGGAGTTACTCAAAGCCCTTGAAGAAGTAGCTCAACAAATGCAGGAGAAATACCCCGGCGCTGCCATTTGGTATATGGACGCCAACTTTCCTTTTATAGATGGCTATCCGCTCCACCCGCACCTTACGCACGACATTGGAAAGTCGATCGACATTACATTTTATTGGAAAAATGCGAAAACGGGTGTTCCAATGCGAAAGAATCCTTCGCCGCATGGTTATGGACTTTGGGCGGAAGCGAAGCCTGGCGAGTTCGATTACGCAAAACATTGCAAGCAACAAGGCTATTGGTACATTGGATATGATGGTACAATCGCCAATTGGGGTTGCAATAAAAAAAATTACACCTTTGATGAAGCGCGCACGGGCGAATTAATGCGCTTAATCGCCGCGCACCCCGCCTTCGGGAGAATCCTGATACAGCCGCATCTTAAACAACGGTTTGGTTTGCAGCAATATGACAACATCGTTCCGCAAGATTGTTTTTCGGCGCGACATGATGACCATGTACATGTTCAGCTGAAGTGAGGGCTGCTACAATTCCTTCAAGGCGGATTGCCATGGCAGTAGTTCTCCAAGCGCCAATTCCATTTGTTGCTCGCCCGCATATACCAGATAATTTTGGGTTGGGGTATTCTTATTCAGGTTTTCCCAGTGCTGCAACCCGGAAAGCAGTCGGGTATTGTAGGTCTGGCTTGATTTTATTTCAATTGCCAGGGTCTTGCCATCTTCTTCAATCAGCAGGTCAATTTCATTGTTTTTCTGGTCTTGCCAAAACCAAAAAGAGGGTCTTTTGCCTTCGTTGGTACGTTTCTTATACAATTCGGCAATGAGGTAATTTTCGACAATATTCCCCCGATAATAATGCGTCTCCAGTTGCTCAGAAGCGCTGATTCCCAGTAAATAGCAAGCCAAACCTGTGTCAAAAAAATACATCTTGGGCGTTTTGGTCTGGCGTTTATTGAAATTTTGGTGAAAAGGGGGCAGCATAAAAATCATATACGAGGCTTCAAGCACTGAAAGCCAGGCTTTGATGGTATTGACGGCCACGCCCACATCTGTTGCGAGGTTAGACATATTGAGCGGCTGACCGATGCGCCCGGCACACAAGCGCATGAAACGGGAAAACTGCGTCAGGTCGCCCACATTTTTGAGCGAACGCACGTCGCGCTCAAGGTAAGTTTGGATATAATTGTTGAAAAAAACCTCCTGCGGCACCGTGCTCGTATGTAGTGCAGGGTAACCTCCGCGCCAAGCCGATTCCTCCAAACTTGGGGTGGTTTTTATGTTTCCTATCTCCTGATAAGAAAATGGCAAAAGATTCAGTATCCCTACCCTGCCGGCCAATGATTGGGTTATTTTTTCCATCAAAAGGAAATTTTGTGAGCCGGAGAGCACGAAACGTAGGGACTTGTCTGCATCAACCTTGGTTTGTAAGTACGAGAACAACTGCGGCGCCCGTTGGGCCTCGTCCAGGATAGCGCCTTTTGGAAAAGCACTGAGGAACCGCCGGGGATCTTCTGTAGCCAACAAAAGCACATCAGGGTCTTCCAGGCTGGCGTATGGAAGCTCTGGGAAAAGGTTTTGAAGCAGGGTAGTCTTACCCGATTGGCGGGGGCCTCCGAGATAAATGATGGGGTACCACTGCGTGTGCGCCAGAAGGGCACTTTCTATTTGGCGGTGTAAAAACATGAGGCAAAGGTACAAATTTGCAATTGGATTGCAAATTTACACCACTAAGAATTACCCTACCTGCTTAACAGGTTTAGTTCAAGCCGGATTCAACACCTTGGATGTATCTTCGCTCCCAAGCGGTGTGTACTTACTCAACATCCAGTTTGAAAGTCAAACAATTACAAAGCGATTTTCAAAAACCAATTAACATGAAGCGTCTCTTTCTTCTCTCCATAATTTTTAGTTCGGCACTTTGGAGCCATGCTCAAATGCAATATAAAAATGAAGTGAGCCTCGGCTATTTCAGTGCAGGGGAGTTTTTTGACGACACTCCTTTTCAAGTATCATCCTTTAATAAAGGAAGGCACATCTCCCTCAATTACACGCGCCTGTTTGGCCAGAATATGTCTATTGGGTTGACATATGTCCGGAGTGGGTTTCAATATGTACCCATAGAAGTCGGAAGATATGACCTAGAACCCTACACCACAGAATTTAGAGCACAGAGGATATTTACCGCAAATATTGGCCTGAATATCTCCAAATGGTCGTTATCAATACGCCCAAAAGCTGGGATACGGTACAATCAGAGATCATGGAAAGTTATACACCTCTATGGAGGTTGGCATTCGCATGGTTGGTACGAGTCATTCGGCCTTATTGATCGGTACGGCTGGCTTGGCGCCTCCGTAGGCGTTTCAATTGCGCACCCCATCTTCTGGCGCATTTTTGGGGAGTTTGATTCTGAGTACGCCAGGATGTTCACCAGGGCGGATCGAAACCAACACTTGCTGTCGTACCGGATAGGTTTTAGGTTTTAGAACTTGCGAGAAACCCTCTAATCACGGGTTTCTCGCATATTTTTATATGCTAAAATACTAAGCAATTCCAGTTGGAGTTTACTCAATGAACCCGCTTGTGCTGTCATTTTTTATAGATTTTACCACAAAAATAAGGAACTCTAGCTCACCTCCCAAATCCAATCCCCCTTCTCACAAACAAGTTCAACTTGTCCTTATCAAACGTAAATGTAGCCACATCGTCCAGCTTGAGCGTGTGCAGTTCTGGCTCTTCCGCGATGCGGCCGCCGAGGTAAATGATGGGATACCACTGCGTGTGCACCAGAAGAGCATGGAATCGTGGAGGTGATGAACCGTTTGGGGCAAGTAGTAGCACATGTGTACACCGGTATTTTTCCCACGCAGAAATCAACCCTACAAGCCAACCTGAGCAGCTTGCCTAGTGGCGTGTACTTCCTTTCTGTAAGCAGCGCCGCTAAGGGTCAAAAAAATGTACGCTTTAATTTGGTAAAATAACATTTACATTGGCTGCTGGCGTAGCGACGTGCCAGCAGCCACAACTTTTGAACATGAAAAAATACTTTCTTTTCCTTTTTTGTATTCTATCGCTCCTTGTATTTGCAAGCTGTAAGGAGAAAACAGAGGACGAGCCATACGATTGGGGGCAGTGGGGTGAAGCGTCTGCAATAAAGAATGGTGCAGACTGGACAGCCATATGCGGAACCAAGATGAGTGATGTGTATCCCGGAAAATTTGTAATTACGTTTAACAACTTCAACATTTTCAACTATTTAAGGGGGCAGTTCAGCTTTCGGTATGTCCCTTTACTCGAAGGAGTTTATTACCCTCTTGACTACCCGACCGAATATAACGCATTGCCAGACTCAGCGATGACGGTTGACTTTGGTACGCTCCTAGATGATGGCGATGTTGCTGGTGACCGATATATCATGCTCTATGACAGTGCTGTGGTATTTTACATAGACAAGATAGACCCACAGACCCAAGAGCTTTGGGGCAAGTTTTCAGCCTCTTTAGTAAAGTATATCGAGAATGGGTACGAACATGATCCCGGCTCGCCCGATACTTTGATTTTTGAGAATGGGGTGTACCATGCCAAAATAATCCGGTAGGCAACGAGCCAAAACAAGGGTTGCCAATAATTATTTCGCGTTTTTCGGGTGCTTCGCAATTTATCACGCCAATTTTGTCGTGTCCCACGCCAATTTTGGCGTTTATTTTAACAATATGGTATGAGCAACTTTGTGGCCTGATTTTCT
>JAUSMG010000186.1 GCA_030645295.1 Saprospiraceae bacterium
CCAAGAGATGAAAATGAACTTAGGGTGGAACTGGGATTCGCACCTTTGCCTGGGTTTGAGTTTTAAATGGGACAAGATGGGACAAAATGGGATGAATTGGGACAACAAGTAATACTATTTGGAAAGACCTTTGCCTCGTCCAAATGGTTGTATGAAAATTTCAATGATGCAATAAGTGTATTTGTTTTTTTTTACCTTCTTAGAGATAGATACTCCAGAATAGTTTTGTTTCATAGAAAAAAGGAGCGGCAGCCGTTGCGACCACCGCTTCCTCAATAAACCTATAACCCCCGGTTCTTATCCTGAAATGGCCGGGTAAAACAATCAGAGTAGGGATTATTTAAAATTTTTCTCAAAAATGAACATTTTCTCAAAACCACGATTTTTCCACTTAGCGCTTGGTGCTATGTTTTTTGCAATTTTTGCAGTATTCATAATACCAAGTTGCAAAAAGGAAACAACCAACTTGGAAATCAAGGCTTCGGATAGAGACGGGGAAGACATCTTAACACCTAGTTGTGAAGATTATTGCTCCGAATGCGGAGATGATGTTTGTACTCCCAGCACCGTATTAGAGGCCATTACAGATACTGGGGATGCATCAAATAATAAGGTGAATATTATTTTATTTCATTATGCACAAGCAGTTAGGGAAGCAGCAAAAAACACTACCTACCGCCAGTATATAGAAAACGCATTAACAGTTAATAATGTCGGCGTATCGGTATCACTGCTTACACTTTCGGACAACAATTCATCATTTGCCACTTTCCTAAATAGTAAGCTGCGTCAATCAATGTCAGAAAATAATATCTATCCTCGTGGCGTCGTTACAGGAATAGATTCAGATATTGCGGACACTACTTGGGATGCAAACTCCTTCCTAAAGGGTGAGTTGGCTTATGGAAGTGATTCTTATGACCCAGTAGTTTATTACTTATCCAAACCAGATGCTGGCGCAGCAAATTACCCTGTCTCAGTACTTATAGCTCAAGAAGTGAATGATTGTGATGATGTAGCTGGCTGGAAGGGTGACACTCCGGCATTAGTAGGTGAAACAGAAGGACGAGATGATAGCCGATCTGTGATGATTGTTGGCCCAGGAGCAGATGGAAATACCTCCGAAGGTCTGGCCCCGCCACCGACAGAGGCGCCTGCTGGAGATCGCGTAACTACAACTGTAAACATGAAGAATTTAAAAATCAAGGGATTAAATTATCGCTATGAAAAAAATGGCAAATCAGAAGTCACAGGATGCTGGATTAAGTTTTCTCCATCACCAGTTGTGAAAAATGGCTATAACTTTTATTTAAAAGTTTGCAAGGATGACATTAAGAATCAAACAACAATCAGCAGTAATATCAATATTGTAAGTGATTCGGATTGGAATTCGAACAGTTATTGGATTGGATTTTATGAGTATGATTGGTATGCATTTGGGAGTAATTGGACCATGCCCACTCCCTCGGGTTGTACAACCGAAACCGTGAAGACGCAACGAAAATTCATACATGAATGGTATAACTATGATTTTTGTGGAACCGGTTTGTCCTACTTCGGTTCAACAAGTGGTGGAGATGCTACTCAGGAAAACTCAAAAAGCAAATTCGTTATTACAGGGCTTTGAGTATTCAAAGAGTTTAATCACAATAAACACCCCATATATTTCTAAATATATGGGGTGTTTTCATACAAACACCTGATTATGAATAAATTAAATATTTTCATTTTTTTGTTGAGTAGTTCTACTATGTTATTTTCTCAAAAATTAAACGACACTCATCTTAGCTTAATTGTTGGAACAAAGTTGTTTACAGATGATTATGAAGGCCCTGCAATATCAAAAGCCTGGCAACTTAAATCCGGATTAATTGTTGGCCTCGCAATAAGTCATCCCAAATTCCCTCATTTAGCAGTTCAGTATTTTCATGATGAACATTTTCTAATTTATGCATTTGATCGTGATTCCATATCCCCATCAACAAATTTTTTCAGTAGAACAACCGGAAATTTTCTGGGGGTACAATATAAAAGAAAAAAAATAATATATGGTATCGGATATTATGGGAGTTTCCATCAGGATTTATTCAATTATGTAATTCTAAATTTAAAAAGTAAAAAGAAGCATGTCGCATTAAGTTTTGGCTTTGAATTGGGCCGCACTGAATTCGAAATTGTTAAACTAATTCAATACAGTAAACTTATTTCAGTTTTTCAGATTGACAACCAATTTGTGTCTTTAAAATATCATCTATGCGAAAAAAAACAGAATAAAATAAAATCTGAAGAACAAGACTTTAAATTATTGATTGGCAGCAGAATATTTGCCATACAGAATGACCACTTAAATGGTGAAATAAGAAACAAAGTTGGCCTTTCATTTAGTGCTGGGATCGAGTATAAAATTAAGAAAATTAATACATCCTTATATGTCGAGCGAGACTGGTGGATGAAATTCAATGGAGGGTCGGATAAGCGGGATGTGAGTGGGTATGTAAGTAATTCAATTATCGGAGCAAAATTGTATGTTCCAAAATTAAATAACTTTTTTATAACCGGGGGGTATAATTTCATTACTGACAACAATACTTTATTTGAAACTTGGCGAAAAATTCAAAATGGGTTAGAGAAAAAAAGTCTCTATTATTATAATGTGAAAGGCTTTTGTATCGGATTTGGAATACCCATAATTAATAATCTTCATTTGGATTTAAGGGGATTTATTCCCATCCAAGGTGAGAAAAAGTTTAATCCAATGCGCCAGTCGTTGGGACTGACTTACAATATTTTAAATTAAGATATTCTACGCCCAATTTTTTCAGCTGGCGGATTCAAGTTTCAAATGCAAAAAATATCAACTATCATTCTCCTCCTCGACAACAAAAGGCCCTGGCCCAACCCCCATCCTGGACAAAGACATCAACCCAGGAGTTTTTTTAGGTGTTAGTAGATGGGGTGTCATGCGACGACTATATGCCGTTGCATTGAATTGATATTTTCGATTTCATTTTTGACAAAACTCATTTCTCGCCCCTTTTTCCATTCCATTTCCTACCTTTGCGTCCCGTAACAAGTAAAACATACCATGACAAAATACATCTTTGTTACGGGCGGCGTCACCTCTTCGCTCGGAAAAGGAATTCTTTGTGCCAGCCTTGCTAAATTGCTTCAGGCGCGCGGCTTTTCAGTCACCATTCAAAAGTTCGACCCTTACCTCAACGTGGACCCCGGCACGCTCAACCCCTATGAGCATGGCGAATGCTATGTCACCGACGATGGCGCGGAGACCGACCTTGACCTCGGCCACTACGAACGCTACCTCAATACCCCCACCTCGCAGGCCAATAACGTTACCACTGGCCGGATTTACCAAACCGTGATCGAGCAGGAACGCGCCGGGGCTTTTTTAGGCAAAACCGTGCAGGTTATTCCACACATCACGGATGAGATCAAGCGGCGAATGTTGCTGCTTGGCCAATCGGGTCAGTACGATATTATACTGACCGAATTGGGCGGCACGGTGGGCGACATAGAATCGCTGCCGTATGTGGAGTCCGTGCGTCAACTGCGTTGGGAGCTGGGAAAAGAACATTCTCTGGCCATTCACCTGACGCTCGTTCCTTACCTCAACGCCGCCAAGGAACTCAAGACTAAACCCACCCAACACTCTGTAAAAGAATTGCTTAGCCTAGGGGTACAGCCGGATATTCTGGCCTGCAGGACCGAGCATCCGCTGGGAATCGAGATCCGCCGGAAACTGGCGCAGTTCTGCAATGTGGAGACTTCTTCGGTGATCGAGATGATCGATGCGGAGACGATCTATGATGTGCCATTGCTGTTGCATAAGGAGCGTCTGGACTCCGTGGTCATTTCAAAACTTCATTTGAAGGATACGAAAGAGCCGAATTTGACGACCTGGAAGAACTTTTTGGGCAAACTAAAGAATCCACTCCACGAGGTAAAGATCGGGCTCATTGGCAAGTATAACGAGCTGCCTGATGCCTACAAGTCGATCTACGAATCCTTCGTTCATGCAGGCGCGGTGAACGAATGCAAGGTGCGGGTGCATCCCATTCATGCCGAAGATCTGGAGGGAAGTTACAAGGACGTGAGCAAGGCTTTGGCCGGATTAAACGGCATTCTGGTGGCGCCGGGCTTTGGCGAACGCGGAATTGAAGGCAAACTGACCGCAATCCGGTACGCCAGGGAGAACAATGTCCCATTTTTTGGCATTTGTCTGGGAATGCAAACCGCTTGCGTGGAGTTTGCCCGCAACGTGCTGCAACTCCAGGGAGCAGCCAGCACAGAAGTAGATCCAGGTACAGCACACCCGGTGATTGACATGATGGCCGAGCAAAAAAACATTACCCAAAAAGGCGGTACCATGCGTCTCGGGGCCTATGACTGCACGTTGAAGAAAAAATCCAAGGCGCTAGAAGCGTATAAAACCGCGCAGATCAGTGAACGCCACCGTCACCGTTGGGAGTTTAACAACAAGTATCTGGCGGATTTCGAAAAAGCGGGCATGATTGCTACCGGGACCAATCCAGATACCAATCTGGTGGAAATAATTGAAATTCCTGAACTCAAATGGTTTGTGGGTGTTCAGTTCCACCCGGAGCTAAAAAGCACAGTTGAAAATCCGCATCCGTTATTTGTGGCGTTTGTAAAGGCATCGATGGGGTAGGGGGCAAGGCAGAGTACAGAAAGAATATCTTTTCAGAATGAGTGCATTGAAATGGTAGCCTAAAAGAAATTTTATCTTGTTTGTGTGTTAATTTTAACGAAATAAGGGTTATAAATTCTGCATCTTGCTGTTTTTGGTCTAATTTTGCGTCGAATTTAAGGCTGGCACAGCCTTTGCAACAATAAGCAAAAGGCTCTGCCGTTTTTACCCCAAAGATTATAAAACCATCGTCATTAATACCGAAATCAAGCATTTTCTAACATGAAAAATTGGCAAAAATTCCTCGCACTGGCCTTCGTGGCTGCACTTTTCCTCCTCGAATCTTGCCACAGGGGCTACGGCTGTCCAGGCGCTGACTTGTAATAAAAATGCCGCTAAACTGGATACCGTTCGAATCATTTGAAGACATAGAGCGGATTAAAAAACGCTCGCACGAGGTTCCTTGCCTCATTTTCAAGCACAGTACTCGTTGCAATATTTGCTCGATCGCTAAATACCGCCTGGAAGATGACTGGGATTTTGGGGCAGAAGAAATGGATGCATATTATCTTGATGTATTGATGTTTCGTCCTGTTTCGCTTAAAGTGGCGGAGACGTTTCAGGTGCATCACGAGTCGCCTCAGGTGCTGCTTATTGTAGATGGTGAGTGCATTTATGACGCTTCCCAGTTGGACATCACCCTGGATGAACTTCGGGAGGGTCTGACCGCAACAAGAATTTGATAATCAAGTCTCTATAACCGATTTTGAAAGGTGTCTGCCAAGTGCGGACACCTTTTTTTAGGTTTAAAATTTGCCATAGGCTTGACTGTTCATGCAAATTTCAAAATATCCCAATATCAAAACACCCCTTCTCCCGACCTTCGCTGTGTGAAAACCCTTCGACTAATAACCCGCTTAATTTTTTTTGTTGTTTACACGGCCCTCATCATGGCTGAAATCTGGATACGCAACCGTTTTTGGGGAGAAGATATCCATCGATCCATGCGCGTTCGTCGGCGTTGGGCGCGGAACCTGCTTCAGGGGGTTGGTCTATCTGTCACCACAGAAGGCAAAGCGCCTGACTATCCCGCGCTTATCGTCAGCAACCACCGCTCTTATGTGGACCCAATTCTGATGCTGCGCGATGTATATGGTTACCCGGTTGCAAAAGCTGAATTGGCCAAATGGCCTATCATTGGAAAAGGAGCAAAAATGGCCGGAATTCTATACCTCCGGCGTGAAAGTGCGGGCAGTCGCTCCGGTACTTTGCGCCAGATGCAGGAGAAAATTGAGGCCGGATTTTCCGTCATAATTTTTCCAGAAGGAACTACCTCAGCACTGCCCAGTACCCTGCCTTTCAAAAAAGGGGCCTTCAAATTGGCTGCACAGGCAAACATTCCTGTCGTACCCGTCGCCATCGTCTTTGCGGATGATCGCGATTTTTGGGTGGGCAAGGACTCTTTCTTAAGCCATGCCAAACGACGTTTTGGAGAAAGAAAAATCGACGTAAAGCTTTGTTATGGTCTGGAGATGAGAAGTGAGGATCCGGAAGTTTTACTTACAAAATCACAAAATTGGATCGATGCGACTTTGGTCGAGAATAGCGGCTAGTGCCGGACGCGGCACTAAAGCAAAGTTTTCCGCTTGCAACGAAATGACGATCTAAAGTTCGTCCTACCTTTGTCGCCGGATTTTTCACTTTAATCATCATGAATACCTTACCACCCATTCAACACAAACAAGCCGAATTATTAAGGCACAAAAACATGAACGCTAAAAAGTCTTCTGCCCGCCGTGGCATCCTGGCACTGCTGCTGGTGCTGCTGCTCGGTGGCGCTTATTTTGCCTGGGAACCCATCAAAGGATTTTGGTTCCCGGCGGTCCCCGCTGAACTTGCTGACCCCTACGTTTGTATCCCCACAGGTTCGTCTTTTGAAGATGTCGTGAAGATCTTGAAACAAGGAGATTTTGTCCGGGACGAAGTAAATTTTCGTTGGCTCGCGGACCAGATGAAATACAAAAAAGACAAAATGCGTACAGGCCGTTTCGAAATTGAGCCCGGTTGGACCAATCGCGAGCTCATTCAACATCTTCGTAATGGCGAGCAAGCCCCCGTTAAAGTGGTGCTCAACAACGAACGCCTGACCGAAGAAGTAGCCGGGAAAGCATCCAGATTTATTGAATCAGATTCGCTGGCGCTTTTAGCAGTTTTCCAGGATAAAAATTTCCTGCAGGAATTGGGCTACTCTGAAGAAACCCTTCTAACTGCCTTTATTCCAAATACTTATGAAATGTATTGGAATACCGACCCGAAAACATTTGTCAACAAAATGGTCAAGGAACACGCCGCTTTTTGGGACAAAAATAACCGTCGCGAAAAGGCGAAAGCATTGGGCATGACAGAGAAAGAGGTGTACACCCTTGCCTCGATCGTAGAGCGTGAAACGAATGCCAACAGTGAAAAAGCCACCATTGCAGGTGTATACCTCAACAGGCTTCGGATCGGCATGAAACTGCAAGCCGATCCTACGAGTGTTTTTGCAACCAGAGATTTTGGAACACGCCGCGTGACCGAGTATCACACATCATTTGATTCACCCTTCAATACCTATGTATACAAGGGTTTACCGCCCGGGCCCATCAGCATGGCGTCCATTCCCAGTATAGATGCAGTACTCAATGCCGAAAATCACAAGTACCTTTATTTCTGTGCAAAACCAGACGAATCTGGTACGCATGCTTTCGCAGAGACTTTTGCGGCACACAAAGTCAATGCCCAGCGCTTTCAGGCTTATGTCCGCAAAAATCGAATGTAGCCCGGAACTCAGTTCCGGGATTTAACTATCCACCGGAACAGCGTTCCGGTATACACAATCCACCGGAACAGCGTTCCGGTATACACAATCCACCAGAACAGCGTTCCGGTATACACATTTTCCATGAATTACAGCAAAACTATCCTGGAGACCATTGGCAATACGCCGCTGGTAAAACTAAATAAGGTCGCTACGGACATCCCGGGGCTTGTGTTGGCGAAAGTGGAAACTTTCAATCCCGGCCACAGCATTAAGGACCGCATGGCCGTAAAAATGATTGATGATGCAGAAGCCCGTGGCGACTTGCGTCCGGGCGGTACCATCATCGAATGTACCTCCGGCAACACCGGCATGGGCCTGGCCATCGTCGGTTGCGTGCGTGGGTATCGCTGTATTTTCACTACTACCGACAAGCAAAGTAAAGAGAAAGCGGATATGCTGAGGGCCCTGGGGGCCGAGGTGATCGTTTGTCCAACAAACGTCGGACCAGAGGACCCGCGCTCCTATTATTCGATCGCCCGGCGGTTGAGCACCGAGATACCCAACTCTTTCTGGTGCAATCAGTACGATAATCTTTCAAACCGGCAAGCGCATTACGAAAGCACCGGTCCTGAAATCTGGAAACAAACAGATGGAAAGATTACGCATCTGGTTGTAGGCGTTGGCACAGGCGGTACCGTGAGCGGCGTCGCTAAATATCTGAAAGAACAAAATCCGGACATTCAGGTTTGGGGCGCCGACGTGTATGGATCTGTTTTCAAGAAATATCACGAAACGGGCGTTTTTGACCCCAATGAAATATACCCCTATATCACAGAAGGGATTGGCGAAGATATTCTTCCGGAAAATGTGGATTTCAGCCTCATCAATTTGTTTGAAAAAGTAACAGACAAGGATGCAGCCTTGTGGGCAAGACGCCTGGCGCGGGAGGAAGGGATACTGCTTGGCTACTCTGCCGGTAGCGCTATGGGCGCACTTTGGCAACTGCGCCACAAACTTACAAAAGACGATGTAGTGGTTCTGATCTTCCACGACCATGGCAGTCGTTATGTTGGAAAGATCTACAACGACGATTGGATGCGCGAACGAGGGTTTCTGGAAGATGAGTTGAAGCTCAGCGACCTGATCTCTCGCAAGAAAGACCGTCGCTTTTTTGGCGCACAAGTGGGTGATTCTGTGCGCGATGCATTCAATCTGATGAAATCACACGACTTAAGTCAATTGCCAGTAATGGAGAATGATAAGATCGTTGGCTCAATCACAGAGACCCAAGTGCTTCATTTTCTGTTGGAAAATCCGTTGAATAATTCAGAGAAGCCGGTGCGGCAGGTAATGGGCGAGGCCTTTCCAATGGTAAAGGATGATCTGCCCATCAGCCAGCTCAACCGTTATATTTCAAAAGAGATCCCGGCAGTCATTGCTACTGACCGCTCCGGGGGACTGCATGTAGTGACCCAGTACGACTTGATCCAGGCGATTTGAAGTTTGAATTGTTTGAAGGGTTTGAAGGGTTTGAGGGGTTTGAAGGGTTGGCGCAACTCAAACCCTTCAAACCCTTCAAACCCCTCAAACCCTTCAAACAATTCCAAACCCTTTCCCCATCTTTGCCCTGTTATTTTTAATCCCTGCCCCAAGCGAGCCTCCCG
>JAUSMG010000188.1 GCA_030645295.1 Saprospiraceae bacterium
TTTGAAAACTTGAAATTTGAAAACTTGAAACTCCTATTTCTTCTTCTCCTTAAAATCGAGCAAAACCGAGAAGATGTGCGAGTATTGCACCGCCGACACGTTGCCGATGTCGGTAAGTGCGTAATCAATTTTCACGCGACCAAAACGGATGCCTACGCCAAAATTGGGCTGTAATGAAAGATTTTCTTTTGTAGGATCGAAATCATCCTTTACCCGCTGGAAATTACCCACACCCACCCGAAGTTGGAGAAATTTCTTGTAATCCGCCTCCATGCCGAACCGAGGGTCAATGCTGATGGCGTTTGAACTGATCAGCACATTGCGCTGACCATCCGTGGTCCAAATAAAATCGAGGGCGGGGGTGAGCGTAGTTTCTTTGCCTACTTTGAAACGGTAAGCACCGCCCAACACAAAACTTGGGTTAGTGATCTCAGTATTGCTCACAGGCAATTCGTTGCCCGTAGCCGCCCAGGTCGAGCGAATGTCATCCGTAAGGTTGAAAGACCAGGAATTAAAGGTTGTAGTAAGATCGCGGCCCTGAATGCCGAGCATAAGCGGTCCTTTGCGGTATTGCGCACCCAAATCCGCGCCGAAACCCCAGGCTCCGCCAAAGGAGCCGATCACCCGGCGGATCACCTTCACCGTTCCACCCACCGAAAGGGCAGGATTGCGAAGTTTTCGAGCGTAGCTGCCCATAAAGGCATAATCGGCAGCGCTAAACTCCGTCACATTGTCGTAGTTGATGGTCCCATCGGCATTCACCAGATTGATGGTGTACGGAATATTGTCGATGCCAAGGCGGATGAGTGAAAAAGCGAGATAGGAATTGTGCTCCCGATTCAGCGATTTGCCAAATCCGATCCAGTCGTATTTGCCCACGCCACCGAACCATTCTGCGTGCATGGCGCCCGCTTGCAGGGGCGAGGTTATCTGGCTGAGTCCTGCAGGATTCCAGTACGCCGCCGTGATATCGTCCGTGAGCGCCACTTGTGCACCCGACATACCGTGTGCGCGGCCGCCCACGCCGATGGCGAGGAATTCGTTGGAATATTTTTGAGCAGAAACGGCAGATAAACCGACAAAGAGGCAAAGCCCGAAGGAGAGTAGTTGCTTTTTCATAATGATGTGCTTGACGTTGCAAAAATAGGACGGGTTGCCCGGATTAAACGGGGAAGATTCAGGATGGTAAGATTGGGTAACGGGTCACTTGTACTGGTGGCTATAGCTTCAGGATGCCGCGCTTGAAATTTTGCGGCTAAAACCGATGTTACCATAATCCATTGAAGAATGGCAGAGGACGTTCAAGTGCTGGGTATTGGGGAAATAGCCCAGATTTTCGAATGAAGCATCCTGGGACTAAAGCCGACGGTACAGAAACGGCGCGAAAGGCGCTCAAGCCTCCCGCGCCGAATCTTATCTGTACGCCGGAACAGCGTTCCGGCGCCAATCTCGCATAATTGCACCGCGGAACAGCGTTCCGCGCTACAGCATTCCCTTCACCATCTCCGCAAACGCCGCCACACTTACCACGCCCTGATCGCCTTCTCCCTGCTTCCGCACACTGACCGTGCCTGCTTCCACTTCTTTCTCCCCAACAATGAGCAGGAATGGGATGCGCTTCAGTTCGTTGTCGCGGATTTTCCGCCCGATGGTCTCGTTGCGGTCATCGACCACCCCGCGCAGGTCTTCGGCTTCGAGGGCTTGTTTGACCTGGTAAGAGTATTCCACAAACTTGTCGGACACCGGCAAAATCGCAAACTGTTCCGGCGATAACCAGAGTGGGAATTTTCCCGCACAGTTCTCGATTAGCACGCCCATGAATCGCTCCATGGAGCCAAACGGCGCCCGGTGGATCATCACCGGTTGGTGCTCCGCGTTGTCCGCACCGATGTATTTCAGGTTGAAACGCTCGGGCAGGTTGTAGTCCACCTGGATGGTGCCGAGTTGCCAGGAGCGCCCCAGTGCATCTTTGACCATGAAGTCCAGTTTAGGACCGTAGAATGCGGCCTCCCCAAATGCGGTCACGGTGTTTAGACCGACTTCTGCCGCAGCATCAATGATGGCCTGTTCGGCCTTGCGCCAGTTCTCGTCTGTGCCAATGTATTTTGCTTTGTCGTTCGGATCACGCAGACTGATCTGGGCAGTAAAATTGTCAAAACCCAATTTCGCCAGCACGAAGCGCGTAAGTTCAAGTACCCCAAGGAACTCCTCTTTGAGTTGGTCTTCAGTGCAGAAAATGTGCGCATCGTCTTGCGTAAAGCCGCGAACCCGGGTTAGGCCGTGCAATTCGCCCGACATTTCGTAGCGGTACACGGTGCCAAATTCTGCAATACGAACGGGCAATTCTCGATACGAACGCGGGCGATATCCGTAAATTTCGCAGTGGTGCGGACAGTTCATCGGCTTGAGCAGGAACTCTTCGCCTTCTTGGGGAGTCATGATGGGCTGGAACGAATCCTTGCCGTATTTCTCCCAGTGGCCAGAGGTGACGTAGAGTTTTTTCGAGCCAATGTGCGGCGTAATGACCGGCTGGTATCCGCGTTTGATCTGTTCCTTTTTCAAAAAATCTTCCAGGCGCTGGCGCACGGCCGTGCCTTTCGGCAACCAAAGCGGCAGGCCGGAGCCAACTTTATCGCTGAACATGAAGAGTTCCAACTCCTGGCCTAATTTGCGGTGATCGCGTTTTTTGGCCTCTTCCAGGAGCACTAGATATTCATCCAGTTCCTTTTGTTTCGGGAATGTGATGGCGTAAACACGGGTCAGTTGAGCGCGCTCGATATCACCACGCCAGTAGGCGCCGGCGAGGTTGAGGATCTTCACCGCCTTGATCGACTCTGTGTTGGGGATGTGCGGACCTTTGCAAAGGTCGGTGAAATTGCCTTGCTGGTAAAACGTGATCTGTCCATCCTGCAAGCCATCGATCAGCTCGAGTTTGTACTCGTCGCCTTTTTCGGTGAAGTACTTGATGGCATCGGTTTTGGACACTTCGCTGCGGAGGTACTCGTTTTTTTGACGCGCCAATTCGAGCACTTTTTGCTCAATGGCGGGCAGATCGGCAAAGGTCAGCGGCTTGTCGCCCGTGTCAATGTCGTAGTAAAAGCCGTTTTCAATGGCGGGTCCGATGCCGAATTTGGTACCGGGGTGCAATGCTTCAATGGCCTCGGCCAAAAGGTGCGCCGATGAGTGCCAGAAGGTTTGTTTGCCTTCTTTGTCCTCCCATTTGTGAAATGTGATCGTAGCATCTGAGTTGATCGGGCGACTCAGATCGCGAACTTCGCCATTGACGGAGGCCGCCAGTACAACGCGGGCCAGGCCCTCGCTGATGCTTTTTGCCACGTCGAGAGAAGTGGTTCCGGCGGCATACTGACGAATGTTGCCGTCGGGGAATGTGATGTTGATCATAAAAAAAAGAGAGTGTTTAGCCCGGCCATACAACAGTCGGGTGCCCGTGCCCCATACGAACGGAGTGGGCGGTTTGTAAAAATTTGAGGGGCAAAATTAAGGGATTTCTCAGTGCGTGACTGGGAAATCCCCTTAAAGCCGCTTCTTTCACGCAGATGTTACACAGATGGGCCACGCAGATGTTACGCAGATAGTTCGAAAAAATCATCTGTGTAACATCTGCGTGAAAATCTCACTTCTTCACCTTAAAATTCTCAAACAAAAAAGTGTCCGCATTCGGATCATTCACCAGCGGTGAAACGCCCAGCGGCCAAAGCATTACCTCGTCAATCAGCATGGATTTGTGGCCATAGCTTTTCACCTGCAAACGCCCCCCGCGCGGCACCCGAACTCGCGCCTCAGTTCGGATCCAATTGCCTTGCACATCATTGGATTTTCGGGTTTCTACCTTGAAATTATCCAATTCGGCGCCTGATGCGTCCCGAACGCTGAAAAGCCAGAAACCCGCACTCCATTGGCCGGGATCAAGGTAAGTCCAACCCGAAAAAATCATTTGTGTGTCGCGCTCGAAGGGGGAGACAAAATCAAAAACATCGTCCTCCCTGGCTTTGGTCTGACGACATCCAGCGCCATAAAAAGCCAGGCTCGAGGGCTGTTCATCATAACCTAAGTGTAGGCTGGGCGCCGGAAATGTGCCGCTTTGGAATGCGGATTTTGCTTCCTGAATCGCCTTGCTGTTCCTTAAATCTTCCAGGCGTAAGCGATATAGCGAGAAGTCCCTGGTTTCAGCGACACGCTCGGAAATGTCTACCAGATATTGATCCCCAGTTTTTAATTCCGGGATAGCATCTGATCCGACGATTAGGAGAATATCTTTTTGATTGGGAAATTTTTGAAGTAAGCTCCTCTCTATCAATGGATTGGAATGCATCTGCACACGCTCAAGGGTATGTTGCAAGCCAATGCGCGATAGCATTGAATTGACCATCGGAAGGCCCGTGGCCAATGAAATTCGGGTGCTGGATATCTGGGTCCTGAAATTGATTTCGGATAAAATTTTATCAGACCAGGCGATCATTTTCGGAAGACAGAGTATGGCCTGATATTGACTGACCTCCACGTTATTTTGACGAAAGATGTCCAGCATTTCCTGCTCGTGCTGTCGGTCAAAAAAATTGGCCTGAAAAACATTCTTGAATTTAGGGCGTGTGTATTGGTTGATCTCTGAGTTCCAAAGGGCAGCTAAAACAAGCGAGAAAAGCGTCGCCATAAACCAGGGAGAAGTTAGTCGGAACAAGCGGTCAATGAATAGGGTAGCAGTCACAGTCAGCGCAAAATAGAACGCCCAACCCAATCGACCAGAGGCTTTGAACATCATCAACCAACCCATATTATTTTCCATCCATTCTCTTGAAACCGGGATCAAACTGGTATTCGCGGCCAACAAAAACATGAGCAAGGATGAGCCCAGCAGGATGCGGTGTTCCGTGGTCAGGCGTTGTAAAGTCGGTTTGTTTTTTCGGTAAAAAACTCCGGCCAAGGTCATCAGCAACATGGCAGCCAATGCCATTGTGGCGACGATCCCAACATTTAACATCGCTTCGAAACCTATCTCTGACACCATGATGTTGTTGCGTATCAGCCAGTCGTGCAGGATGGAATGCGGCGGGTGAAAAAGTCCCTCAAAGCTCGCGTGATAATCGAAGAAACCCCATTGAGGGTTCATGCGATCGTGTACCTGGTCAAAGAGTTTAAAATCCAGAAAGACCAGCGCCAGAACCAATAACCCCATGCCTGAAATAATGGCCGGGCGTTTCCATTTTTTTCGCTGAATACCTTCTACAGCGAAGAGCAGCATTCCCGCTAAAAGCAGGAAGAAATTGACATTAAACCCTGTATATGGATTGTTAAATGTAAAAAATACAGATACTCCCAGCATCAGGGCATCCCGATTTTCCAGGTGACCCACCCGGTATTTCCGCAAAAACCACAACATTGCCATCGGGATCAGGAAGGGATAGGCCAGCCCAAAATGCCCTCCCATTCGCCATACTTGCGGGGAGAGCAATACAATGAGCGGTGCGAACAAAATGGCCGTAAAAAGATGGGCCTTCAACGCCCGCAACAGAAAGAAAACCAATACTACGGCAGCAAAAAGCAGGTATAAATTCAGGGCGTTTACGATACCTACCGTTTGCCCTGAAATATCCGCAATGTGCCGATTGACCCACTGCAAGGTATTGGACAAAGCGCCTTGAGCATCCGTGAGGTAGATGTATTCTCCGTCGGGATAATTCATGCTCCGGAGTGTTGAGCCGTTGTCGTACCGTGTATGGTAATTGGTATTGTAATACAACATCAGCGCGTCACCCCCAAAGGAATACATCAACGAATTGGGCCGCGTGAAGTAGTCTTTGAAAATGGGTTTTGCCAGCAGGAACAGAAACAGGACCGCCGCCAACGCGCCGAGCCATTGTTGCCATTTTGGTGAGCAGTACTGATTCAAAAGAGAAGAGTTGGCCACGTCAAAAACTGCATGTCATTTCAAAAGACCATCATGATGCGATGCCTATTTGACAGGTGGGCAAAGGTAGAAATTTGGGGTATACTGTGTTTAGCGAATGGAGCGGAGGACGGGTTTAAGTACCGGAATCGGTTAAAAAGCTCAAACGCTCCCCCATTTTTGTTTCCCGAAACGCGCCTTCATGCCAGGCCAAATGCCCGCTCACCACCGTACTCATCACCTTTCCCCGGAATGTTTTGCCCATAAACGGCGACCACCCACACTTGTAAAAAATATTGTCAGGCTGTACCGTCCATTCGTGCTCAATGTCCACTAGGGCCATATCAGCCCAATAGCCCTCGTCCAGAAAACCGCGCTCCTCCACCCGGAATGCGATGGCCGGAGCATGGCACATTTTCTCCACAATCCGCTCCAGCGAAATGTGCATGGCTTGGTAAAAACCGAGCATCACATTCAACGAGTGCTGCACCAAAGGCAAACCGGCAGGCGCCTGTAAATACGGCTGCGATTTCTCCTCCCAGGTGTGCGGGGCGTGATCGGTAGCAATAACGTCGAGTCGGTCGTCAAGTAGTGCCGGAAAAAGTGCGTCCCGGTTTTCGGCACTTTTAATGGCCGGGTTGCACTTGATCTGGTTGCCGAGCGTGGCGTAATCATGGTCAGAAAAATGCAGGTGGTGTACGCAGACTTCAGCCGTTATCTTCTTGTCTTTCAGGGGAATATCATTGCGGAACAACGCGAGTTCGTCTTTTGTGCTGATGTGCAGAATGTGTAATCGCGTGCCATGTCGTTTGGCCAGATCTACGGCCATGGAAGAGGACAAATAGCAGGCTTCTTCGTTGCGGATGAGTGGGTGAAACGCTGCGGTCATCGTGTCGCCGTGCAGGGCTTTGTAGCGTTCGAGGTTGTCACGCACGGTCGCCTCGTCCTCGCAGTGGGTGGCAATGAGCATGGGCGATTCGGCAAAAATGCGGTCCAGCGTGTTGGGCGAATCTACCAGCATATTCCCCGTGCTGCTTCCCATAAATATTTTGACACCACAAACCTGGCGCGGGTCGGTTCGAAGAATCTCTTCAAGATTATCATTCGTCGTGCCCATGTAAAAAGAATAATTTGCCAACGAATTCCGTGCCGCGATCTGGTATTTTTCTTCCAGCAGTTCCTGCGTCACGCTCGGCGGGTTCACATTGGGCATTTCCATGAAGGAGGTCGTGCCGCCTGCTACCGCTGCCCGACTTTCGGTCGCGATATTGGCTTTGTGCGTGAGTCCCGGCTCGCGGAAATGCACCTGATCGTCGATGATGCCGGGGATGAGATATTGGCCTTGGGCATCAATTTCAATATCAGCAGAACCGCTGATGGTGGCTCCTATTTTGGCGATGCGCCCGGATTTTACGAACACATCGGCTTCGCGGATTTGGCCCCGGTTGATAAGGCGGGCGTTGCGTATGAGGATGGTGGACATGGTTGTGGTGGATTGATTATATGTTTATTTGGGGATTTGGGAATTTGACACAAAATCAGTTCGAAAAACAAACCTCAGAAACCTGACTTTTATAAAAAGATGGTTTCTCTACCAGTAAATATTGACTCAACTTGCATCCATTATTTTATTAAAATTCTCAAGTGCTGACTTACTCAAGTACTTTCTCAACGAGTTGTCATGTCGTAACGAAGTGAAGGAAACTACACAATCCAAGCCACCCGGAATGTCCTAACCAGAGATTCACGATAGTTTGGGTTGTGTAGTTTCCTTCACTTCGTTGCGGAATGACAACGCATTGTGGGAAATTGAACGGGGCGCAACTTGGGTCAAAAAACAAAATCATGTACTTTAAAATATTCATTTTCAACCTCTTATTTATAGTTGTCGCCCCTTCTTTGTTTGCCCAAACAGACCATGCCTGGATAGGCACCGGCAAAGTTAGGGCAAGGATCACTCCTACAGGTATTCATCGAGATGCAGAAGGAGGATTTTTATTGGAAAGAGGACTTCCCGGTCAGCCTGCAAAAAATTTGCTTAGTCATCTTACGCTTTGGGTTGGCGGGTTTGACCCAGGGGTTAATTTAAAAATTGCTTGCGAGATGAATGAACCTGTGCTAAAGTCTGATTGGCAAGGAGGCTTCCGCGGCGTAGCTAATTCAGGCAAAGTGTGGAAGGTAACTCTTGAGCAAATACAGGCACATCTTAGCGATT
Source organism: Saprospiraceae bacterium (assembly GCA_030645295.1). Taxonomy (GTDB): domain Bacteria; phylum Bacteroidota; class Bacteroidia; order Chitinophagales; family Saprospiraceae; genus M3007. The sequence continues at coordinate 8,121 of JAUSMG010000188.1, forward strand.
ATCAGGATAATGGAGTGATTGACAATCCCATCCCTGAAATATTTTCATGGCCCGGAAATGGCAATTCATTTTCTGAATTGCACAATGGATTTTCAATGGATTCGGTACATTATTACCATGCACCATTTTATGAAGTTTTTTCCAGTGATGGAATGTATAATCCTGAAAAAGGTGATTATCCGGCTGGCCCAGATTTAAATGACTATCCAGCTCCCCCAAAAGAAATAGTTTTTGCGCCCTTTTATGACAATGGTCAAAATAAGCTAACCAAGGGTTTCGGCACAGATATGGATGCACACTTGTTCGCTTTTACCCTGGATTGTCAAGAAGAGGATTTTGTCAAGAACACTATATTCTTTGAATTTGGCGGTCTACATAACAGTGGCACAGATCGGCTGGATTCTTTACATTGGGGTATTTACGCAGACTTCGACATCGGCAATCCCAACGATGATTATTTGGGTTGTGTTATTGAAGAAAATAGTGAAATGGTATATTGCTATAATGCAGATACACTTGATGATAATATGATCGGAGTAAACCCTCCTGCAATTGCGTTGATGTCTTTTGATGGGCCTTTTAATGAATATTTTGAAACAATCCCGATGTCTAATTTTATGCCAATTATACCGGGTGGTTTTTATGCTGGATTTCCTACTTATTCCAACGAATTCTACAATTTTCTAACCAGTACCTGGCGGAATGGCATACCACTAACAGCAAAAGGAATTGGATATAATCCTGGTATTCCCTCTTTGCCTCCCAGAAAGAAGGCTTTTCCTAATCATCCGACAGACCCAAGTGGCTGGAGCGAACTAGCAGAACACAACCCTCTTGGCAACAGAAGTTGCGTTCTTTCTTATGGCCCTACCCGGAGACTTCTGCCACAGCAAAATGCGAACCCCATACAATTTGCCCTGACAGTATCTGATAAAGTTGGATTTAAGCAAAAATTAGAACATTTTATATCCATGAGGGATTTGCAAGGATACGTTTTTGATCACTGTTTCGATTGTCTAACACCTTTTGATTCCTTGTGCTCTGCTCCGGTTTCTGTAAAAGAAATAGCCCCCATTGCCCGTGTCACCCCCAATCCAACGACCGAATTTGTTTCATTAAAAAATCCTGGAATTGGTATTCATAAAGTCATGATTTTTAATGCGTTAGGCGAGGAGTCAATTATTAATCCGCCACAATCCGTAAATGAAGACGAAATCATCGTCTCCTTAAATAACCTCCCCGATGGTGTCTATTTTTTACAATGGTTTTCGAGAGACGGGCGGCGTGGTTGCGAAAAGGTGGTAAAAAACTGAGTTGACCAGCCCGGTTTTTACCTTCGCCTTCATGACCGACAAGCTCCGGGCCTATTTCTACCTTCATTTTTGCGTCCTCATTTGGGGTTTCACGGCCATTTTGGGGAAACTCATTTCGCTGCAAGCCGTGCCATTGGTGTGGTGGCGGGTGAGTTTGTGTTGCGCCACGCTGATAATTTTCATCCCACGCGCACAGTTTCGGGGCATTTCCCGCAAACTGTACCTCCAGATGTTTGGCATCGGCGTGATCGTCGGTGTTCACTGGCTGTGTTTTTACGGGGCCATCAAACTTTCCAATGCATCGGTAGCGGTAGCGACCATGGCCACCACCTCGTTTTTTTCAGCACTCGTGGAGCCGCTTCTGACCCGCAAAAAGGTGAAGGCTTACGAACTCGCGCTCGGCCTGCTCATTCTGCCCGGCATGGCTTTGATCGCAGGAAATATTGAATGGGGCATGCGTATCGGATTTGCGATCGGCATCGTGGGTGCATTGCTTGCAGCCGTGTTTTCTTCCCTGAATAAGCGCTTGATAGACAACAACCCGCCGCCGCCTTTGGTGATGAGTTTTACGGAATTGTTCGGCGGTGTGGCGGTCTGTTCGCTGGTATTGCCGTTCCTCCTTTGGCAATCGCCGGAGACGCAATTGATTCCAACCAGCCTGGATTGGGGCTGGCTGTTGATCCTGGCCTGGGTCTGCACTTTGTTGCCATATTACCTCACGCTCCTGGCAATGCGTTACATTTCGGCTTTTGCGACCAACCTGACCATCAACCTGGAGCCTGTGTACGGCGTTTTGCTTGCGGCCGTATTTTTCCGGGAAGACAAAGACCTTAACCCGCAGTTTTATATCGGGGTGATCGTGATACTTCTGGCAGTTTTTAGCCACCCATTCTTAAAATCCAGATTTGACAATACTTCAAAGGTTACATGAAAGAAAAAATCCAAGCCCTCGCCCGCCAGTACCACGCCGACACCGTCGCCTGTCGCCGGCACCTGCACGCCCACCCCGAACTTTCTTTTGAAGAAGTCCAAACGGGCAAATTCGTGGCAGATCAATTGACTGCGCTCGGAGTACAACACAAGCACGGCGTGGCCGAAAACGGCGTAGTAGCCCTGATAAAAGGCAAAAACCCCCGAAAACGCACCATAGCCCTCCGGGCCGACATGGATGCGTTGCCCATTCAGGAGGCGAACGACGTACCTTACAAATCTCAAAATGCCGGCGTCATGCACGCTTGCGGCCACGATGTCCATACCGCCTCACTGCTCGGTACGGTCCGTATTTTAAACGAGTTACGTGGTGAATTTGAAGGCTCCATAAAGTGCATTTTCCAACCCGGTGAAGAAAAACTCCCCGGCGGCGCAAGCCTTATGATCAAGGCCGGAGTCCTGGAAAACCCGCGTCCCACAAGCATCTTCGGACAACACGTACACCCACCCCTTCATGCCGGAATGATCGGTCTAAAACCCGGCATCTACATGGCTTCTGCCGACGAAATTTACGTCACGGTGAAAGGTCGGGGTGGGCACGGCGCCATGCCGCATGACTGTATCGACCCGGTGGTGATCACCGCGCAGATCATCGTCGCGCTACAGCAATTGGTGAGCCGCTATGCCGATCCCGCCGTGCCTACGGTGCTGACTTTTGGAAAAATAAACTCCACCGGCGGAGCCACGAACATCATTCCAAATGAGGTAAAACTCGTTGGCACTTTCCGCACCATGCACGAAAAATGGCGTACAGAGGCACACAAACGCATGAAAAAAATTGCAGAAAGCATCGCCAAAGGTTACGGTGCTGCCTGCGATTTTGATATTATAAAAGGCTATCCGGTGCTCTACAATCACGAAGAATTGACCAAACGCACCAAACAATGGGCAGTAGAATTTTTAGGGAAAAGCAACGTGGTGGATCTGCCGCTGCGTATGACCGCGGAGGACTTTGCCTATTTCTCACAGGCGATGCCGGCGTGTTTTTACCGGCTTGGAACAGGGAATCCGGAGCGCGGTATCACTTCACCTATCCATACGGAGACCTTTGACATTGATGAAGCTGCGCTTGAAACGGGGATGGGACTGATGGCCTGGCTGGCGGTGAAGGAACTGGGCGGGTAGGATTTTGGACTGTTGGACATTGGACTGTTGGACATTGGACTGTTGGACATTGGACTGTTGGACAATAGACATTAGACTTTGGACAATAGTACTTATGATCAGTCCAGTGTCCATCAATCCAATGTCCTACAGTCCAATGTCCAACAGTCCAACAGTCCAATGTCACTTCCCCAGCGCCGACTTCCGAAGTTTCTGCAAAAATGGCGAAGCAAAAATGAACGATTGCAGGTTTTCATTCTCACTGGCCAGCACCTCTTCTTTGGTGCCGCTCCATTCGAGCCGACCTTCGTGAAGGAAGCAAATATTATCGCCAATTTCCATCACCGAGTTCATGTCGTGCGTATTGATGACAGTAGTGATGTTGTTCTCCTGTGTGATGCTGCTGATGAGTTCATCGATCATGATGGCCGTTTTAGGATCAAGTCCCGAGTTGGGTTCATCACAGAATAGATACTTTGGATTCAGCACGATGGCGCGCGCGATGCCAACACGTTTTTGCATCCCGCCGGAAAGTTCGGAGGGGTACTTTAAGTTGTTCCCGCCAAGGTTCACCCGTTCGAGGCAATAATTGACGCGCTCCACTTTTTCTTTAAGGGTCATGGGCGTGAACATATCCAGCGGGAATCGAATGTTTTCCTCCACAGTTAGCGAATCAAAAAGTGCCGAGCCCTGGAAAAGCATCCCGATTTTCATGCGAATGGATCGCATCCCCTGCTTATCCAGCGCGGTGAAGTTCACATCATCGTACCAGATGATGCCACTGGTAGGCACTTGGAGACCAACGAGGATCTTAAGCAGCACGGTTTTGCCTGCACCCGAACGCCCGATGATCAGGTTGTTTTTACCCGCTTCAAACAGGAAGTCAATGCCTTTCAGCACCTGTTGATCCTTAAATGATTTGATTATTTTCTCTGCGCGAATCATTGATAATCAGAAGGTATTGATCAATTTGGGCGGCAAGTTACGCAATCGCTGCCTCCTATTTCGGAGAACCCGCTGCAATCCAGCAATTGATGCTGTCACGCTGGGCCTGGCTCATACCGCCGCTTTGAGGCATATCTTTTGTTACCACTACCCGGTCGAGCACTTTACCGTTGTCCAGGTAGGGTTTAATGCCTTCATAGGTGCTGAAATCACCTACAGCACCCACTACGCCACTGCCGGTTACATGGCAGCCAAGGCACTGCTGATCTATGATGCCTTTGATGTTTAAGTTGTAAGATAGGGTGGCATTTGGAAGGGTGCACTCAGGGTCTTTTGGGTCTTTTTTACAGCCCTGCCAGGAAAGCACAGTGACAATAAGCGCGAAAACGGTAGTAATTGTGATGAATTTCAATTTCATAGTCGAGTCTTAATGTGTTGAAAAAGTGAATAATGAGCGATAAAGATACCTGCTCAAGTCTTTTTGACTCCAGGTGGGTAATAACTTTACACCATTTTGGATAGTTCACGACCAATTCAGGATCTGATTTCGGCCAAAAACCCTCGTACCGCGCTGAAACTAACGGTCTGATTTTGGAAAAAATGTTGTGCAGACGCAGCCTCTTCCGGACTTGCGCTGAGGTGATTGAGGATGTTGGTCAGGTGCATTTTCATATGGCCTTGCTGGATGCCCGTGGTGATGAGCGAACGCACTGCGCCAAAATTTTGGGCCAATCCGACCGCTGCCGTAATGCACATCAATTCATTTGCCGAAGGATTTCCCAGGATTTCAAGAGAAAGTTTGGCGAGCGGGTGCAGCGAAGTGAGGCCACCCACTGTGCCGAGCGCGAGCGGAATTTCCAGCTCAAACCGAAAAATGCCATTTTGCACCGAGCAGCTGCTAAGGCTCCGGTATTGCCCGTCGCGTCCAGCGTAGGTGTGTCCGCAAGCCTCAATGGCACGGAAATCATTTCCTGTGGCGAGCACCACCGCATCTATACCATTGTAAATTCCTTTGTTGTGCGTGGTAGCCCGGTATGGATCAATTTGTGCAATGCGGACTGCCCGGGCGAAGCGATGGGCCAGTGCAGCAGCGACCATGCCCTGTTTACGAGCCAGATCGGCAAACGAATCGATGGGGCATTCCACCCAGGCCCGTACCAGACAATTCGGGGTGTAGTTGGAAAGAATGGACATCACCACTTCCGCATCTCTTTCCGCATCTGAAAGACCAGGGTACAGCGTAAAAAATTCTTCAAGCTTTTCAGCGAGCCGCTCCAACACAGAATTGATAAAGTTCGCACCCATACTGTCACAGGTTTCAAACGATGCGCGGAGTTGGTAGTATTCCGGTTCAACAAATTCAAAATCAATCAGTTCGATGTCTATGATCCCACCGCCGCGCTGTTGCATATTGGCGGTCAGATCACCGCATGAGTCCAACAATTGGACTTTCAATTCGGGGAAGATTGCACGGAGTTTGTCCGGATTTCCAGGCCAGTAAAAATGAACTTGTCCGAGTTTCACGGTACCCAGCACTTTGGCGTGAAAGCCGCCTCGTTCCTGCCAGAATTTTGCTGCGCTGCTCGCCGCGGCCACCACGCTGCTTTCTTCGATCACCATCGGCACGGCGTATGTTTTTCCGTTGATTATAAAATTGGGCGCGATGCTGAACGGCAGGGCAAAGTTTGCCACGGTGTTTTCGGCAAAACCGTCAATCACGTTTTGCACAGCCGGGTTAGGGTGTTGCCAGGAAGCGAGATCACGTTCAGCAGCTGCCTCGTCCGAACAAAAATGCCCGGCAAGCCACTTGATCTTTTCGAATTTGGTAAGTTTTGAAAAGCCGTTTATCGTTTTTATCATACATTAAAAAATTCACCGCGAAGGCGTAGAGACGCGGAGCGGATTTTTTCAGAATGTTAAATCTGCGTCTCTGCGTCGCCGCAGTTTTGAATCATTTTATTTTCAAAAAAGCCCCAGCCAATTCCAGCCCGCGCACCTGTGCGGCCACATAGGCTTTAAGTTCAGCATATTCGCCCTGTGCGTGTTTCAAAAAGCCCGAAGCTTGTCCGTACACAGCCGGGAGCGTAGATTTTTTTGTCAAAAAATACCCGTCCAGAAAATCCGAGACACCCCCGGAGAGGATAAGATTTGGTGTGCGGCAACGCTCGCCAAGTTCGGCATGCAGGGCATTGGTCCAGCCGAGCATTTCCACTGCCGTATGGCCCAGGGCGGCTATTTTTTCAAATATTTCTTGTTTTACTGCGCTGCTGCGCAGGAGCTCAAGTTTGGCAAAATTGGTGCCGCCAGCCGCTGCAAACTCGATCGCCGCCAGCGGCAATTGCAACAATGCCCGCAAGCTTTCCGGCCCAAATCCTTGCCCAACCTCTTTTACAATGATTTTAAAATCAAATCTTTGCAGCAATTCCTGAACGACTTCCAGGGGTGAGCGTTTAAAGACATCTCCTTCAGGCTGCATTGCTTCCTGCAAAGGATTAACGTGGACGATGAGCCCATCTACTCGTAATTTTTGAAGCAGTAATGGAATTCGATCCGTTTCTTTTTGTTCGAAGAGTTTTTCGATCTGGGCGACTCCAAGGTTTGCAAAAAGTGGAAGGTCTGCACCCATCGTGTTGCGCACATCGAAGTCGGGCAAATGCTCGTCAGAGTACAAGAGTTGGCGGCAGGAGCCAAGCCCCATGCCCATGCCAAATTCAGCGCAAGCACGGGCGAGCTGGTGGTTAATTTTACCTGCCAAAGCCGTTCCACCGGTCATGGAGGAAACCCAGATGGGGGTGCGAAGGATTTTGCCCAAAAAAGGGAAAGCTGCAAGAGCGCCTGGCGCGGGGTGGGCGGCAAGCAGAGGTTCGTAATAAAATCTTTGATCCAGTTGGCCCGATTCCACACGGCTTCGGAAGGCCAGATCGATGTGATCCTTTTTTCGACTGACGGCGGTCGGATCGTCAGGTGTTGTTGGTTGCGGCACAGTTGTCATAGGCGGCTAAAGGTACGATGTTGATTTGGCGGACAACAAAGTTGGAAATGTGTTTGTTTTGAGGCTGCAATTAGAGACGAGATTCAAATGCAGCCGCCAGCGACAAATTACCCGAAACCGGGTTAGCAAACATTAAATCCATTGTTATGAAATATACTTTGACCACCTGTTTTTTACTGATTGGTTGGCTTTTCCTCCTGCCTGCTCAAAATTCTGACCCTTACTATTTTGCAGATATCAATCGCCACCGCAACGAGTACAAAGCCGATTTTCTCACCAATCCACGGTCGCCACTGGCGGTCGCCGACACGGCGTTTCTCGATTTTTTTCCGCCCGATGGCGCGTATCAATTTTTCGCGCAATTTGAGCGGACCCCTGAAGCTGTACCTTTTGAATTGCCTACCTACAGCGGCCAAAAACGCAATTATGTGCAATATGGGGTCTTGAAATTTGATTTCAACGGCCAAGCTCAATCGCTCAATATTTACCAAAATTTACACCTGGTAAAGGACTCTATCTATCACGATCATTTGTTTTTGCCGTTCAAAGATCTGACCAGTGGAGAAACTACCTACGGCGGTGGACGATACCTTGATTTTAAACAAGGAGATATCTACGAGGATATTATGGTACTCGATTTCAACAAGTGTTATAATCCCTGGTGCGCATTCAGCGACGGCTATAATTGCCCCATTCCGCCTGCTGCAAACCATCTCGAAATTGCCATAGAGGCGGGTGAACGGAACTTCAAAGGACCCAAAAAGCATTGATGCACAACACCATGAAGATAGGAATTGTTTGTTACCCTACTTACGGCGGTTCTGGCGTGATCGCTACTGAACTCGGTTTAGGACTTG
>JAUSMG010000228.1 GCA_030645295.1 Saprospiraceae bacterium
GACGGTCTTTGTCGTAATCGAGGGAATCAAAGTCAACATCCCAGAAAACCCTTTTGGAGATGTTGGGTTTGGTTGCGGTCGTCATTTTTGGTATGCTTTTAGAGTTCAAAAATACGAGATTTTACTCAGATTTTCTTTTAAAATGAAAGAAAGGATTAAGGGATTGCTTTTAGTTTCAGATTTGTTAGTCAGAACCTGACAGAGGGTTAGCATGAGGTTTTTAACTTGCCCCCAAAACGAACAATACCCTTGGCGCACTGCATCCAAAGGTATCATTCAAATATAAAAAAATTAAATTCAGTCCTTATTCCTTACAACACCCCCAACTGATGTCGCAATGCCGAACTACACAGCAAGTAAACTTTCCGCTTGCTCGAAAGCCTAAAACGCTCCTGTGCCACCTGCTGCGGCGGCGCGCTCTTAATTTTCAGAAAAAGATGGGTGTAGTATTTGTAGGCGAGGTAAACGCCAAGCCGGGCGCCTTTGGGTAGCATCCTAATGCCGTCCAGGGCCGCATCAAAGTCCTCCTTGATGTCGGCCTCGATGCGCCATTTGTCTTCCTGGGTGAAGCGACTGAAATCCACGCCTGGGAAATAAACCCGGCCGCGCTCTTCGTGGTCGCTTTTGATGTCGCGCAGGAAGTTTATCTTTTGGAAAGCCGCTCCGAGCCGACGCGCGGGGGCTTTAAGTCTTTGATATTCAGCATTATTCCCATCGCAAAAAACGCGCAGGCACATGAGGCCTACCACTTCCGCTGAGCCATAGATGTACTCGTTGTAACCTTCCGGATCGTAGACAGATTCGGTCAGATCCATTTCCATGCTGTCGAGGAATGCCTCGATGAGATCGCGTTCAATACCGTATTTCCGCACCACATGTTGGAAGGAATGCAGCACAGGATTGAGGCTGATGCCTTCTTCAATGGCACGCCAGGTGTCCTGCCGGAACCGCTCAAAAAGATCGGCTTTCGGGTAGTCGTGGAAGGTGTCCACGATCTCATCCGCAAAACGAACAAAGCCGTAGATGCCATAGATCGGTTCCTGGAAACGGCGATTGAACAACCTGATTCCCAAGGAGAAAGAGGTGCTGTAGCGTCGGGTAATGAGGCTGCTGCAGTCAGCACAGGTACGGTGAAAAAGCTGGAGATGGTTCATAGTAGAACAGGATTTTTTAGTGGCAGTGGCAGTGGCAGTAGGCAGTAGGCAGTGGCAGTCGCGTGGTCGTGCTACTGCCCACTGCTACTGCCACTGCCACTGCTACTGATTACTTTTTGAACTTCTTTCGCCACCACTTGCCCACTGATGAGCGAGGGTGGCACTCCTGGTCCGGGCGTTGTTAGTTGGCCCGTGTACCAGAGGTTGGAGAGATGGCGGTTTTTCATTTTAGGCTTCAGGAAAGCCGTTTGTAGCAGGGTGTTTGCAAGTCCATACGCATTGCCTCGGAAGGCATGATAATCCTGGACAAAATCAGCATGGGCATACGAACGCTGATACACAATATGTGGGCGAATGCTTTGACCTGTGTGTCGCTCGAGGCGCTCCATAACTACGTCAAAATAACGTGCACGGATTTCTGGAGTATCCTCAAGCCCGGGCGCGACAGGAATGAGTAAGAACAAGTTTTCGCAGCCTGGCGGCGCCACACTGGGGTCCGTTACAGAAGGCGCGCTGGCATAAAACAGGGGTTTCGACGGCCATTTGGGCGTGGTATAAATTTCTTCCGAGTGCAGTCCAAAATCTTCGTCGAAGAACAGGTTGTGATGGTGCAGGCCCTTTACTCGCTTATTCACCCCAATATACCAGAGCAGGCTCGAAGGCGCCATCACGCGTTTTTTCCAGTAAGATTCTGAATAGTTCTGGTGTGCGGGGTCGAGCAATTTGGTTTCGATGTGATGATAGTCGGCACTGCCTACAAAAGCATCGGCAGCATACCGTGTTCCATCGGCCGTGATGGCCGAAATAGCCTTTCCATTGGCGGTTTCTATTTGCCCGATCTCCTGATTTAGTTTGATCTCCACGCTCAATTCGCGGGCGAGGGAGACCATGGCTTCCACAATTTTGAACATCCCGCCCATTGGATACCAGGTGCCCAGCGACATATCTGCGTAGTTCATCAGGCTGTAGAGTGCGGGCGTATTTTGTGGGGTAGCGCCGAGGAAAAGCACGGGAAATTCGAGCAGTTGTATCAGCTTTTCGCTTTTGAAAAGTTGTCGTACGTGGCGCGACATAGGCGTGAACATCTGCAAGCGTATCATGCTGGAAAGCACCCGCAAGTCTGCAAATTCCCAAATGCTGTGGCTCGGTTTGTGCACGAATTCGCCCATTCCTACCCGGTATTTGTATTCCGCTTCGGTTAAAAACTTTCGCAAATTCGGCACGCTTCCCGGCTCTATTTGCTCGAACAGGTTTTCCAGTTCGGCCATTTGGGCGGGGATCTCCACTCGATCATTGGGCCCGAAAAACACCTGGTAGGAGGGGTCTAGCCGGACGAGCTCATAGTAATCGGAGACTTTTTTGCCAAATAGTGCAAAGAAATCTTCAAATACATCTGGCATCCAGTACCAGGAAGGGCCCATGTCGAATACAAAGCCCTCGGCCTCGAATTGACGCGCCCGACCACCCGGGCAGTTATTTTTTTCCAGTATGGTGACTTCAAAGCCTTCGGCAGCCAGGCAGCACGCTGCTGCTAAGCCCGAAAAACCAGAACCAATGACGACGACTTTTTTCAAAATATACAGGGGGTTCTTCTTTGCTTCAATGTTAATAGATTCTTTGAATTACAAACTTCGCGGTTAAACGTGGGTTGTCCAAATTTTGTTTAACTTTTAATAAAAAAACTTAAACAAATTATCCGCCCTGTGCTAAACTGCTGAATTGGAACCATTTTTGCAAGTATTTTTGAAATGCTATCTAAACCATGAATCGATTTATACTTTTCCTTCCCCTCTTTTTTTTCAACGGGCTTGCAGCACAAATGTCTTGGATCACAGCATGCTCGGACCAAACCTTTTGTCTCACGCAGAACAGCTGCGCAACTGGAGCGGTACTTCTGGTGGAAAAGGCCGTATCCAATTGCGGAAGTCCGCTCATCAATTATTCCTACAAAATTGACCTGAATAACGACAATGTAGTGGACATTCAATCGTCGCTCGACACGGTGGCGGGCCCCTTTGCGAAGGGTACACACAAGATAACCTGGAAGGCAACCGACAATTGTGGGAACCTGCTCCAGTGTACTTATCTTTTTCATGTAAAGGATTGTCAGCCCCCCAGTTTGCTGTGCATCAATGGATTGACCCAGGCCCTCGATTTTCCGGATTGTCAGCAAAGCTTCATCCCTTCGCAATTTATACTTCAGATGTCTGACAATTGTACACCCAACAACCAGATCCAGCTTGGCATTCGAAAGGCAGGAGAGGGCACAGGATTTCCCACCACTACGAGTCTTACATTTAACGAATGTGAAAAAGGGTTTAATAGCATAGAAGTTTGGGTGAAGGATGGGAATGGCCTCGCTAATGTTTGCAATAATTATGTGCTGATTCAGGAGGGGGTTGGCAATTGCGTTTGCAACAACAACGCAGACGTTTATTTCAATGGTTGTGCAAGCACTTTTGGGCATAAAAAACTCACCAATTTCAAACTAAAAACGCTTTTTGAGACCCTTCCCGGCGCCTCCCTGCCCTTGTCCACCAATTATTCTCAAACCATAGAGGATTCGTGCTATACATTGCATCTTGACGCTATACCGTTTGGGAATGATTATCAGGCAACTATTCGTGCAGAAAGAACACTCGGAGCGCTTGTTGGGGTAACCACTTATGATCTGGTCCTGATTTCCAAGCACATCCTCGCCCTTGAACCATTTACCAGCCTTTATCAAACCGTGGCAGCGGATGTGAACCGGAGCAATTCGGTCACTACTTTTGATATTGTGGAAACCCGTAAACTCATCCTCGGCATCTACGACACGTTCCCATTTGTACCCGCCTGGCGTATCACACGTCCGGTGGCAGATCCATCTCAAATCGCCAATTTCAGCGCCTTAAAAGACACCTACAAGATCACACTTACCAATCTGGTGGACGATATTACCCTTCAAAACCTCCATTTTGTAGGCATTAAATATGGCGATGTGAACGCTTCAGCTTCGCTCACGGACGAGCCAGGCGCAGACAACCGGTACACGGCGCCACCCATCCTGCTTCGCAGCGACGACCGTTGGCTGGAGGCTGGAGCAGCGGCAATTATCCGGTTCAATCTGGCTGAATCTGCAACGCTTGAAGGATGGCAACTGGCGTTGGAAGCCGACCCTGGTAAACTCCAGATTTTGAGCGTTGAGGGATTACCCGACGATCATTTTGTGCTGCGTGGCCCTGAACTGCGGGCACTCTGGACCAATGGCGTTGGGGAGTTTTTTGACGAAGGAGACGCGATTATCGAATTGAAGATCAAAGCTTTGCAAGCGACTAAAATATCGGACGGATTATTTTTGAATTCCGCGAAGCTCCGCCCGGAAGCCTATACAACGAAAGGCAACAGTGCCCCGGATCGTAGGCCATTGCTGCTCCATTTTGGGGAAAACACTGATGCTTCCGCGACGTTTTTTCCGCCGCGCCCCAACCCGTTTGCGGCGGAAACTTCCTTTGAAATTTTACTTGAAAATGCTGCTCCAGCACATTTGGAGGTCTTCGACCTGAATGGTCGTCGGGTGGTTACCGAAATTTATGCACTGGAAACGGGCTTACAGACTTTGCGGCTTCCCGCATCATCTTTGCCAGGCAAAGGTGTTTTTGCATATCGGTTAAGGGTGGGGGACGCGGTATCGCGTGGGCGTCTGGTGCGGATTTGAGGGTAGTCTGGTGGTTCTAACTCAGACAATCTCCAAACCAGCACATGCGTATCTTTGCGGGCATCCCCAATCCCCGTTACTCAAAATCATGGCTTTTCGCTCCTTTCTCGTTCGCCCCTTTGCTAAATACATTGCCCGTTCCATTGCCCGATGGTCGGCACAAGCTGTTGATATTCAGGACAAAATGAGGTCTGAAATTGTGGCGCAGGCGGCGAATACAGCCTTTGGGCGAGACCATGGTTTTTCGAAGATCAAGACCTACGATGATTTCAAAAAAGCCGTACCCATCCGGGATTACGAAGATTTGAAACCCTACATAGAACGGGTGAAAAGCGGCGAACCCGATGTGCTGTGGCCAGGTCGTCCGGCTTATTTTGCCAAGACAAGCGGTACCACTTCCGGGGTGAAATACATCCCGATGAGCAAGGAAAGTACCCCCCTTCATTTTGGGACGGCGCGAAATGCTGCCTTCAACTATTTCGCTCAAACCGGCAATGGCGCCTGGCTGGACGGCAAAATGATCTTTCTTTCCGGAAGCCCTGAACTGGAAACGGTCAATGGCATTCCTACGGGCCGTCTGAGTGGTATTTCCAACCACCTGGTACCCGCCTGGCTGCGTACGAATCAATTGCCTTCCTGGGAAACCAATTGCCTGGAGGATTGGGAAGAAAAACTGGATCGTATTGTAGCGGAGACCGTTGACACCGACATGCGCCTCATCTCCGGTATTCCGCCCTGGGTGCAGATGTATTACGAAAGGCTTTTGGAACGCAGCGGGAAGCGAACGATACTCGAGATCTTTCCAAATTATACTGTGTTCGGAATGGGTGGCGTAAACTTCGAACCCTACCGTGCCAAGCTCGAGGAGCTCGTAGGCGGGCCGATCGACACTTTTGAGACCTACCCGGCTTCGGAGGGTTTTATTGCGTTTCAGGATACCTTTCCCCGGTCAAGTGAAGGGCTGACTTCAAGTCAAGGGGGGGCACAAGGCCCTCCCCCTACCAATCCCGGCTTATTGCTGAATATCAATGCCGGGATGTTTTTTGAATTTGTGCCCGCCGAAGAGATTTTTAAGGAGAATCCGACACGGCTTTGGCTCGGGGAAGTTGAAATCGGCGTGAATTATGCGCTTATTTTGCACACCAATGCCGGCCTTTGGGGCTACAGTATCGGTGATACGGTGCAGTTCGTAAGCAAAGATCCCTATCGCATCGTGGTGAGCGGGCGCGTGAAACATTTCATTTCAGCGTTTGGCGAGCACGTTATCGGCAAAGAGGTAGAAGAAAGTTTGCTGCCGGTAGCCAATGCGGAGGGTATCCGTATCGTGGAGTTCACAGTGGCCCCACAGGTGACACCTCCGGAAGGTGGATTGCCTTACCATGAGTGGTTCATTGAATTTGACAACGCCCCCGATGATTTAGAAAAGTTTGCACTTAAAGTAGACGCAGCCATGCGTCAGCAGAATATTTATTACGACGATCTTATTACTGGAAATATTCTTAGAACTTTGAAAATCAAGTCTTTACGCCGCGATTCTTTCCGGGAGTATATGAAAAGCGAAGGCAAGCTCGGAGGCCAAAACAAAGTGCCCAGACTGGCCAACGACCGAAAAATTGCTGCCTGGCTAGAGGATTGGATGACCCTTTGAAATCCCCTTTAAAAAAAGGTATGAAAACATACACCCCTAAAAAATTGTAGGTTAAAAAGGGTGATGCACTTTTGTGCCATCAAGGCGCAGAGATGGCAGCGAATTTTTTATTTGCCGCATCTGTCCATGGTCGTTTGCTTTCTCATCCCTGTATTTTCCCAATTTGCACAGACCTCTAAGAAAACATTTTGGTATAACCCTGGCGAACCACTAAAACACCAAATCGCTCCGGGCGGCCTACCCTGCCGCCCGGTTAGTTGAATCAACGAAACGACGGTCCAATACAACGAAAAACAACCAGATTTCTAACCAAAACGAAAGCCAACCCTTTCAGGGCAATTGAAGACAGGCCCCAAAAGACTAAATGAGAACAATTTGACGGCTTTTAGACTTCTGAACCAAGTATATCTTTTAATCCCCGTCTAACAACCGGCTCCAGGGTTGTATTACTTTTCATTATTCAATCTCTCCTATGAGTAACATTACCAGGCTTGCGCCTTATGCCTATCTGGCAAAGCGCAGCGGCAGCAATACGCTGTACGACCTCCTGCTGCTTGTGCCCGTGGACGCTTCAGGCGACACTAACCTCAGCAACGTGAGCGCTGATAAACCAGGCGGAACAACGCGGATCACGATCGACTACGCAACCAACGGCTCCAATGCCGGTACGCTTTACCGCTTCAAACACTTTGAAATTGACAGCGATGGAACATATCTCGACATTGAAATCCAGGGCAACAACAGTGCTGATCTTACCACAGTACTTGCCTTTGCCGATGCGGATACCGAACAGGCTGTCGTGAGCAGCCAGATGCAAACCTGTGCCCCGTATATTTTTACCAAAATAGAAACGGTGGGCAGTCTGAATTATCTTCTACCAAGCTGTATCGTAATATTTGATAGCGGACTTGGAGCTCAAAGCGAAGCGATTATCTCTGCTACAAATAAATGTACGCTCAACTTTACCCTTGGAAACAGCGGTGCAACAACTGCTCCAACGAGTTTTTTGATCAATCAGGACATTAAGGCGTTCCTCACTACAAATCAGGAATTTACTTTTGAAGTGAATATTGCGGCCAATGACAGTTTTTCAAAGCCTCCGAGAAAAGGTAAAGTGAAAATATATGTTTCCAGCTAAACATGATCTTAAATACCGATGAAATAACAATACGCATGAAAACCTTACAAATATTAATACTCTCGTTTTCTCCGCTGCTTCTATTCAGCCAATCTGATCAGGATGCTTCTCCGCTTAAAATCCTTGCTCAGGGAGAAAATCTCATTAAGATCAATCAGCTTGATTCGGCAATTTCCTATGCAGAAATGCTTTTGTCCCGCCTCAAACTGGATCAAACCAGTCGAATGCAGGCTTTATTGGTTTTAGGTAAGGCCCGGATCGAAGCAGGGGCTCCGGATGCAGCTTATCTGCCGCTTCAAAAAAGTCTTTTGATTGCCCGAGGCCTAAAAAATAACCAACTTTTAGTTAAGTCATTAGACTTGTTGCGGTGAGAATAATGAAAATGAGTAGATTTCGGGCAAAAAGCAAATAT
>JAUSMG010000185.1 GCA_030645295.1 Saprospiraceae bacterium
GATTTACTGCAGGTTGAGCGCAACCGCTTGCATCCTCTATGCTGATCAGTTTATAGGTCGTAGTTTCAGTTGGAGAAACCGATAAAGTAATCATATCCATGGAGGCATCGCCATCCATATCATCCACGATTATTTCAGAAAAATAACTGGTATCGGATAGACTGGCTACAGAAAACATCGCGGTATAGTCGGGAGCGCCTCCAAGCCCGGTAAATTTGAGATCAGTAGTTTCCCCCTCGCAAATGGTGGAAGCAGCATTTGCATCCAAATCCAGGGTCCCGGAAATATCGCAGCAACCGAACACGAGCTCATTATCCAGGCAACCAGAACCGGCCTTACACATGGTGAAAATAATAGATTGACCAGCAATAGCGGTCTGAGAACTAAAAGAAATAAGGTTGCCCAGATGGTCCCTTACGGTGAGTTCTACGATGATTTCCCCTAAGTTGTTTCCAATGAATTCTACAGAAATGGTATAGTTGTTCCCTACTAGAATATTTGTCGCGCAGTCGGTTGAGCTGCCATCTGGATCAGGAACCCCCACGCTAAAGAAAAGCGCATCAAAATTGCCCAGACCAGTCAAGAAATTAGCGATGCCATTACAAGACGCTGAAAAAGTCTCGCCATTTGGGCCATTGCTCAAGTTGAAAATGACATCAAGACAGCGGTAACTGTTTTGATTGCTACAGCAAGTGGTCCCGTCCATTGAGGTGCAAAATTGCTGACCCACTATATTTAAATTCACCGTTGGATCAATATCAAACTCATATCGGGAGACATTGCCGAAGGGATTGCATTGCCCGAAGCTGTAAAGCGGATTGAGGAGCATAAAACTCCAGAATAACAGCATTGGGATAGCCAATACTTTCATCTTATTCAGCATGAAAGATTGAATTGCGGTTCGACATTGCCCTATATCTAAGGCAGACCGTTCTTTTGCCGTGTACAATTTCGTCCTTCTCATGTAGTAATTTGATGTAAAAAATGATTTTAAAAAAGAATCAGGCCGTTAAATGGCTATGATTCCAAGTGCCCTTCTCTGCGGATTAAATAGGAATTGTGATATCTATTGGTAGGACAAAGGTGCGGGTGAATTTCCCCGCCGGACAGGACAGCAAATCAGGTTTGGTCGCCCGGTTAATTTGGCGTTTTTCGAGACTAAAAAAATATAAAATATTGATTATCAGTTATTTGCAAATTGTTATAAACGCGGTGTATTTCTGCATTTACAAGTTATTTTAGCGAAACCCAGGAGTGTTTT
Source organism: Saprospiraceae bacterium (assembly GCA_030645295.1). Classification (GTDB taxonomy): domain Bacteria; phylum Bacteroidota; class Bacteroidia; order Chitinophagales; family Saprospiraceae; genus M3007. The sequence goes on from JAUSMG010000185.1 coordinate 1,262, forward strand.
GCAGGCATAAAAAAGCGGTGGTACAGCCTTTATAGCTGTACCACCGCAGGGATATTATGAGGTTGTTTGTTAGAGTTTAGAGGTTACTGATGGGCGCTTCCGATAGCCAAACTTTCAGCGTTCCAGGTTTCCGCTTCAACTTTTCCCAACCCTTTTCCCCTAACACACTAATCGCGGTCGCCCAGGCATCGGCGGTGGTTGCGTCGGGGGCTTGTACGGTCACGAGCACCCGGTGTGTCAATCCCCAGCCTGTGCGCGGGTCCACGATGTGGGAGTGGCGTTTGCCACCGGCTTCCAGATATCGGAAAGTTGCTCCGGAAGTCGTGATGCCGCAGTTGGCAAGCCGAAGTGTAGTGTGGGGCTGACTTGAATTCAGCCCCTCACTTTGATCTGACGGAATCTCAATGGCCCAACCCATTTCTCCGGGCGGAGCATCGCCCAGCGCAATATCGCCACCTGCATCGGCCAGTGCCCGGTGGATACCATTTTGCCGCAGGATCTTCAGACAGCGATCTGCTGCGTAGCCCTGCGCAATACCGCCCAGATCGAGCCGCATGCCTGCTTTTTTGAGTTCGATCTTTTTGCCTTTTTTGAAACGGATATTTTCAAATCCAACCGCTTGTCGGGCCTCCGCCACTTTCACCGAATCGGGCAATTCTTTCAGATTTCTCGCCCTGCGCCATAGTCGGGTCAGCGGCCCTATGGTCACATCGAAGGCCCCGTTTGTTTTTCTGGAAAACTGCCGGGAAAGTTTCAGGATCTCCCAAAGATCCTTGGATACCTGAACGGATTTGCCCAAACCTGCGGTATAGCAAAGTTGGCTCAACTCGCTTTCCGGAAGGTAATCGCTCATGCTCGCATTCAAGGAATCTACAGCGGCAAATGCTTGATTGGCAGCATTTTGTGCCTGTATTTTCGATTCGGCGTAAAAGACCAAACGGAATACGGTACCCATTTGTGGGTGGGTGAACTCGTAGCGGTGCAGAGAATCGGAGTGCGGATGGGTTTTTAACTCAAAAAAGATAGACTGACTGGCATAAGTTAATGGGCTTAATAGAAGCAGCAGATAAGTATATAGCGTAGATGAAAACATCCAATAGAAAGAAAATACGCCAGAAATCATCCTTAGAGAAATGTCCATAAATTAAGTGTCCGTGATCCTGAAAGATAGGGAGTTGCGTTGCGCCCCAGCCCGCTCTGTCCAGGTTTTTGAAAAAAACCAGACAGAGCGGGCTG
>JAUSMG010000234.1 GCA_030645295.1 Saprospiraceae bacterium
TGATTAATGTGGTCAATGTGTTTTTGCGCTCACATTTGCCACATTAATCACATTTGCCTCATTACTCACATTTGCCACATTAATCTAATTCAAAGAGACGATAGGCCTCCATTACTTTAAGCATGGCTTTCGTGTTGCTAACGCCTTCTGCGCCCAGTTTTTCGGCCCATTTGCGCCAGTCATTCCCTGCTGACTTTTTGAGCGAGCCGAACCACTCCTGGCTACTGAGGTGGATGCTAAAATCCCGGAAACTCGCCCAGGCAGTTTCGTATTTTCGCACGCGTTCCCCTCCAATTTTAGCGGATTCACCTTCCCAATTATCGAGACCCGAAAGTGCGAAAAAGTTGTTCGCCGCTACTGCTGACTCCCGTTGCCCGGCCTCGCTGTTCACGTACGCTACAGCCAGAATGACGGATGCCGGGACGCCAAATTTCTTGCGTTCGCTCACTGCTACAGGAGCAAAACGCTTAAGAAATGCTTCCGCTTTAACAGCATCTATAGATTCCAATGCTGCCGGACGCGATTTGGGTGTATCTGGTACAAACCCAAGCAACGCTACACCACGTTTTTGAACATCTTTGCCCTCCGTAATTTTTTCGCCGGGGGCAGTCCTGTTGTGCGGATTGAAAGGATTAAGGCTTGGATATTTGCGTTCAGCATACAGCAACAGCAATATGCCCATAGCCAGATAAAACCAGTTTGTTTTAAAAAAATTCCAGTTCATAGCCGTGGATGTTTTAGTTTTAAAATTTTGAAGATCAAGACTTTACATAAAAATATCCGGGCTGTTATGCGTTTTCTGGAAGCAAATTTAAAACATATTGTTTGGTTATTTAAAACAAATTGAGTTATTTTTTGAAAAAAGTTTTTTCGCTCGAAAGGGTTGCCACGAATTGCCCCCTACCCTGCTTTAATATAAGCCCAGTGTTTGCGCTGTTTCTTCACAATTTCAATGATGCCGGCAGGCACCGTGCCAGCTTCGGGGACTAGTTCTTCCCGTTTGATCTTGCGATCGCGCATGGTGTTTTCACAGGCCACAAATACGACGCCCCGCTTCTTTAGCTCGCGTATCTTTTCAGGCACAATGGTTTTGGAGCCCACCAAAAAGGAAATGCCCTGATTGTGACACACCACTTCCAATTGGGATTTTGGTGCAGCAGTGAGCGCATTGTTCAGCTGCTTGGTTAAGGCGCGATGCACAGCTGTATCGCCGCTGGTGAGCTGGAATACGATTTTGTAGGGGGTGTTGTCCACTGCTGCATTGTTTTGAGCAAAAGCGGATGAAAGGGCCAATAAACTGATGAGGAAGAAAAGCAAAGAAAATTTCATAGTTGTTAAGTTTTAAGATTGGAAATGATGGCACAGATTTTTAATGCGGCAATCGCTCCCGCAAATAACCATAAACCCAGGTGCCTGCAATCGCACTCATCAATACAACACCAGTCGCCATCACCCCCGTGCCGATCTGGGCAAACAAGGGCCCCGGGCAAGCCCCCGTCATGGCCCAGCCTAAGCCGAAAATCAAACCCCCGTAGATCTGCCCTTTGTTAAAACTTTTGGCGTGAAAGTTTACATGCTCCCCATATATCGTCTTGATATTCAACTTCTTAATCAAAAAAATGGAGATTGCGCCGACGGCAACAGCCGTGCCAATAACGCCATACATATGGAAGGATTCAAGTCGAAACATTTCCTGAATGCGGTACCAGGATACGATTTCGGCCTTAATGAATACCACACCGAACAGCATGCCAACGAGCAAATATTTCAGGTTGTACCACCAGGGGTGAACCAATTCTGATTCGTTGATGCACATCGTATCGAGTGATCGCACTTCGAAGTCCGTGTCAGGCGCCGCGTCCGTAAAATTTTGAGTATTTGTAGCTGCCATGTAGCATCAAAGTTTGAGGATGAATGGAAGTATAAGATTGGTCATAAGAAAACCACCGACCATAAAGCAGACCGTAGCGACCAAGGAGGGCCATTGCAGGTTCGATAAGCCCATGATGGCGTGACCGGAAGTACAACCACCAGCGTAGCGGGTGCCGAAACCGACCAAAAAGCCGCCCACGACCATCAGCAGGAATCCACGGAGTGTAAACAGGCTCTCGAAAGAGAACAAGTCGGTGGGCACAATGCCATCAATGTTGGTGACGCCGTACCCGGCCAAATCCTTTGCAAGTTCCGGATGTATCACAATAGGATTGGGGTCTTGCAACAAAACCGTTGCCAATACAGCGCCAATCAGGATTCCTCCTACGAAAAAGAGGTTCCAGATCTCTTTTTTCCAATCATAGTGAAAAAATGGAATTCGCGCGGGCAAACAAGCTGCACACATGTGCCGCAGGCTGGAGGAAATACCAAAGTGCTTATTGCCGATCAACAGCAAAGTAGGCACGATCAATCCTATAAATACCCCGGCTGCTGACCAGTGCCAAGGGTGTGAAAAACGTTCGAGCATGGTGAAGATAAGTTTAAGATCGGGTGCAAATAAAGTGAATTAACCTCAATTGCCCGCTAATGCAAACTGATCGTCTGCACTTCCGGAATATTCTTCATAATCAACTGTATATGCTTGTTGTGGGCCTTCGGTTTGTACTGCTGGAAAATCTCCAGAATATCATGGTCAATGTACACACTATCGGTGCCTGTGATCTCCACGATCGAGTATTCCGGCATTTTGTCCAGAAGGTCTGATATCCGTTTTTTATTGAGAAAACTCACGTTGAGCGCAAGCTCGATCCTAAAATGCGGAGTATGGCCTTCCATTTTTTCCTTGACCGTGAACCCAGCCCGATAGGTGTGTTTGATCAGGAAATAGATGCTATACGCCACCCCGATCACAACACCGACCAACAAATCGGTAAACAACACTGCCCCGATCGTCACGATAAACGGCAAAAACTGCTCGCGTCCCTGCCGCCAAACCGCAATGAACATGCTGGGTTTGGCCAAATTGTAGCCCGTGCGAATGAGGATAGCGGCGAGCACGCAATAAGGAATGAGGTTGACCAGACGGGTTGCAAACAGCACCGCCAACAGCAGCCAAACTCCGTGCATAAAGCCTGACATCCAGGTTCTTGCGCCCGCTTCTGCATTGGCCGAACTCCGTACGATCACTGCCGTAATGGGCAAACCTCCGAGCAATCCACTCATGAAATTACCCGTGCCTTGTGCCACAAGTTCCCGGTTTTGCGGCGAAATTCGATTTTGGTCATCGAGTTTATCAATGGCCTCGATGCTGAGCAGGGTTTCGAGGGTGGCCACGAAACAGATCACCAGGCCATTTTTCCAGATCTCGGCGTGTGCCGTGATCAGTCCAAAATCCGGCAGCCGCATATTGCTGAAAATATTTTCCGGGATCTGGACAAATTGTGAGGGCTTAAGTCCCAGAGCAGGTAAAAAGTGTCCAAATGCCATCGCCAGTAAAATGCCGAACAGCACCGTAACAAAGGAAGTGGGCAAAAATGGTACATGCTTTTGCACCTTTAATTTCCACACCCGAAGCATCAAAAGCGACAGGGCAGCGACCAGTATTGCGCCCAACGTGATGCTTTCGTACAGGCTTTGTACATTACTGAAGACGTGCCGGAACGTGAAAATATTAAAAAGCTCATTCGACCAAAAATCGGGCTTGTCATAGCCGATCAGTGAGGGTATCTGCTTGGAAATCAATATGATACCAATGGCTGCAAGCATCCCTTTTATAACCGTTGCCGGGATAAAGTGTGTAAACCCACCCAGTCGGAATACGCCCAACAGCACCTGCATCAGCCCTGCAACCGCTACTGAAACAAAAAACACGTCCAGACCCGATGTGGCGATCACCGCCGCACAAATGGCCGTCAGACCCGCCGCCGGACCGCTCACGCTCAACTGCGAACCACTGAGCGGCGCCACGATCAACCCGCCCAGAATACCCGCCAGCAAGCCGGAATACACCGGAGCGCCCGATGCGAGTGAAATGCCCAAACAGAGGGGAAGGGCAACAAAAAATACGGTACCACTCGCCCTCAGATCGTGTTTACGAAACGTAAGCCACTGGTAGCGTAGGTTTTTTCTGGAAAGCATGGATCTCATAAAGCAAAGGTAAAAAACGCTGAATCAAGATACCTTTTCCCACAGTTTCAGTTTCATATCAAAATCGGCTGATTTGATCTTGTAGCTGTTTGGGACTTCGTCCATAAAACTAAAATAGGTGACCAGGCGTGTACCCCGGGGCATTTTGTCCAATTGTTCCCGCATGTATTGGGTGTAGAGGGTGTAGAGGCTTTTATCTAAGTTTATCGCAAGGTCCAGTGCACTACTTTGTACGATGTTTTCGTAAAATGAATTGAAGTAGTAGATCGCGTCGTAAACTTCAAAATTGATCTCCATGATGTTGGAAAGGATGAACTTAACCCGTGCTAATTCATGCTTTTGGGCCAGTCTTTGGGCAAGGCTATGGAGATTTTTCCGTTGTTCGATCCCGGTAAAATGGCCTGTTGTGCAGGCTGCCCCTATCATGCAAAACTTGCCCGCGCCGGAGCCAATATCAAGTACCCGCGCGTCCGGTTTTTGAACAAGAAGCTTAGCGGCCACCTGTGCTACTCTTACGGGGGTGAAATGGAATTTAGAGATGTTTTTATACCGGATCGGGTAAATCGCATCAAAATCTTCCTCTGAAACTTCGAGGCCGGATTTCAATTGTTCAAATATCATCGTATAGTTTTTTGACTTAGAGCATATTGGCACAAATGTAAAAAAGGTGGGTCGGACTTACGCCAGACCCACCGATATGTGAAAGCGTCGAAATGGAGCTGGCGGATTGTAGAAAATCCCGAACACGCGTTATGCGCCGATGACAAATGTTTTAAAATGATCAGGATGTATTACTTGAAAATGTGCGTCAGGATAGGCAGTTTTCCAGGATGGAGGTGTCTTGGCATAACTTTTTCCCCATTTCATTTCATAAGCGAAAAGTTGGCCTTCGCGCTCTTCTACCCAATCAATTTCTTGTTGGTCATAAGTGCGCCAGAAAAAATTATTGACCAACATGCCCGTGTAATGTTGGTATTTCAACCGCTCGCTCAACATATAGTTTTCCCAAAGAATACCCAGGTCGTTACGCAATTCCAAAGGATTAAGATTGGAGATAACCGCATTTCTAATCCCGTTGTCAAAAAAGTAGAATTTCGGACTTTTTACCACTTCCTTTCGAAGATTCAGGCTAAAGCCACGCAGCCTAAAAATCACGAATACCTGCTCGAGCAAGTCCAGGTATTTATCCACGGTTTTAACATCCATCCCTGATTGTCTCGAAAGTTCGTTCAACGAGACCTCGCTCCCGACTTGATATGCAACCAGACGAAGCAAGTCCATTATTTTACCTGAATGACGGATTCCTTCCAATTCCAGCACGTCTTTCAAAAGATAACTGCTTACTAGTTCATTCAAGTATTCCATTTTCTCAGCACGTCCGGGAAGGTGCATCAGTTCAGGATAGGCACCGAAAACCAACCTTTCTCGCATATTAGCCTCTTGTTGAATGAAGTTTTCCTGGGTGACCCATTCCATTTCGGCCACGGGGTACAAGCGGAACGAAACTTTACGTCCTGTAAGTGGTTCCCCAAATTGCTGGTTGATATCAAAGGCCGAAGAACCTGTCGCAATGATTTTCAACCCCTCAATCTCGTCTACCATGAGTTTCAATATCGCACCTATTTGCGGGACTTTCTGGGCTTCATCGATAAATAAGAGGCGGCAATTGCCGAGTATCGCACGATAATGTGCAGCACTACGATTGGCAAGATTGCGCTGCACGTCCAGGTCTTCTCCATTTAAGAATAGTGCTGGCTCTGTTGCTTTTTGGAAAATCCTTTTAAGCAAGAAGGTCTTCCCGGTACGCCTTGCGCCAAACAATACCAATACTTTTCCCGCTTGCAAACGTTGAATAAGTTGCTGTTCGATGATACGATCTAGCGTTATCATAGTTTTTACTTTCCACAAATTTAGATAATTATATGGAATACAATCCATAAAATTATCTAAATTTGTGGAAAATATTTTTTATTATATTTACAGCTAAAACTACAACTATGATTTTGCCCAAAAAAACGCACCAATTGCAGATGTCTTTCGGAACTTGCCCTTATTTTTCAATCGATTTTTCAACTGTCCATATTTTCAACCCGTATTTTGACGTTTTAGCATCCAACAGACGCTCTAAAAGCATTTTCTTACCGACCTTACGCCCTGTTAAAATTTCCAAAAAAAATCTTCGCCCAGACGAGCAAGCCAGCAGCAAAACGTTTGGGTTACGCTTGAATGGACCTCTATCCAATTTCTGATTTAAAACAAGTCCAAAACCACACTCTTCCATCATGTTCCTTCGGAAAAGCATTCCTGCTCTCCTCTTCTTGCTCACCGCTTTTGCACTTTCTGCGCAAGAAACAGCGGTATACAATGAGGCCAATCTCGCCTACAAACGCGGCGTCGACTTTTTCAATCAAAACGTTTACGGGCTTGCCCAAAAAGAATTCCGCAACGCCATGGATCTTCTGCGCCCGGTGAATGAGCCTGAATGGAAGGCCATAAAAATCGACGCAGAACTCTACCATGCCAAATCCGCTGTACGCCTTGACCAGCCGGAAGCGGAAAAACTCGTGCTCGATTTTCTGCGCGAAAACTCGCCTTCAGCCGTAGCGAGTCAGGCCGCTCTGGAGATCGGCGACTACTATTTCAACCAAAAAAAGTACGATAAAGCATTGACTTACTATGAGTTAGCCCCGTCTGGCTCTGGTGCGGCACGCGACGAGATCCGGTTCAAAACGGGTTATGCATACTTTGTAACGAAAAAATTTGGGTTGGCAAAAACGGCTTTCATGCCGCTTAAAAACAACCCGCGCAGCGAATGGTATGAACCTGCCAACTATTATTACGGTTGCTGTGCTTTCTTCGAAGGAAAGTATGATGAAGCGGCCAAATCCTTCATGCTGGCAGAAGCTTCTCCAAAATATAAGGCTAGCGTACCTTATTATCTGACGCAGATCTACGCTGCACAGAAAAAATACGACAAAGTGATCTCTTATGGAACGCCCCGCGCCAAGGATCCAAACATGAAAAATCGCGCGGAGGTTAACCAACTCGTCGGCCAGGCACATTACGAGAGTGGCGATTACAAAAGCGCTCTGCCTTTTCTGGAATTTGCGGCCAAAAACGGCGTTGCATTGCGCCCGGCTGATTATTACCAACTCGGATATACGCAGTACCAGAACGGGCTGTACAAACTGGCCATTGAAAACTTTGAGGAACTTTCAAAACAAGACAGCCTGCTTGGCCAAAACGGCCTTTACCACCTGGGGGATTGCTACCTCCGGGTGAAGGAAAAGAACAGTAAATTCAACGCCCGAAATGCATTCGGTCAGGCGGCCAGTATGAATTTTGACAAGACCGTAAAAGAAGACGCGCTCATCAACTACGCCAAACTGAGTTACGAACTCAAATATGACCGCGATGCCATCGACGCGCTACAGCGCATAAGCCCACAATCGAAATATTACGACGACGCACAAGCCCTGATGAGTGAGGTTTTTTTGAACACCCGCGATTACGACCGAGCGGTTTCGACCCTCGAAGGGGTAAAAAACCGCACCCCGCGGCTGAATGAGACCTACCAGCAGGTGGCCTACCTGCGCGGATTGCAATTGTATCAGAACAATCAAAAGGACGAGGCCCGCCGATATTTCAACAAGTCCCTGGAATATCCGATCATAAAGAAGACCGCTATTCTGTGCTCGTTCTGGCTCGGCAGTATCTCGCATGATGCCGGTGAATATGCGGTCAGCAAACAGCACATGAGTAGTTTTTTCAACGCTGCAAAACCCTTTGCATCGGAGCTCCCGGAGGAGAGCAATCTGAATATGTGCAACTACATACAGGGTTACAACAATTTGAAACTCAAGGACTACAAAGCAGCCAATGTCAATTTCCGGGCGGCAGTGGATGGCTTCAAAAAGAGCAACACCAAACAAGCCGCCGTGCTGGGGGATGCCGTGCTCCGAGCAGGCGACTGCTACTTTAAAAGCAATCAATACTCCGAGGCTCTCGCAATGTATGACGAGGCGGTAAAGAAAAAATACGAGGGTTTTGAATACGCGCTTTTCCAAAAAGCCGTCATAAAGGGCTTACAGGGGAACAAGCAAGACAAAGTATTGGCACTCGAAAGTCTGGTGGAGGATTACCCCAACAGCCGCTACACCGATGAGGCCCTTTTCCAATTGGGCGATACTTATTTCGAAATGGAGCGGTACGATCGGGCCATCACGCCTTTCCGCAGGATCGTATCCGATTTCAAAGGAAAAAGCAATCTCATCAATCCTGCGTTGCTAAAGCTCGGCCTTATTTCTGTAAATCAGGGTAGCAGCAGAGTCGCCATTGACTATTACAAACAAGTGTTCGCCGGCAACCCGGAACCTGATGAGTGCAAACAAGCCCTGGACGCGCTCCGGGAGATCTATGTGAAGGACCTCGGTGATCCGGAAGGCTACAACCGCTTCATTGAAACCGTGCCAAATTGCGGTGGAATGAAACCCGGCCAGAGTTCAAGCGGCGAGGCTACCGCCTTCGAATCTGCTGAATATCAATATAATCAAGGGCGCTATGACAAGGCCGTTGAACTTTTCACCAACTACCTCGCCAAATATCCCACCGGCAGCAATGGGTTGGCAGCCTATTATCTGCGCGGTGAAAGTTATGCTTCGCTCAAACAGTTTGAGAAAGCACAAAAGGATTATGCTTCGGTTATCGGAAAAGGCAACAGCAAATACTTCCCGAAGGCTGCCGAAAAGGCTGCACTCATCGCTTTGAATACCACGAAGAATTATGGTCAGGCCTTTGAATATGCGCGCAAATGGGAGGATGCTGCCGTGACGGAGAATTCCCGCTTCGACGCACAGCTCGTGGCCTTGCAGGCTGCTTATAGAACCAATAATTCCGTGGCCGTAACCGAATACGCGAATAAGATCAACCAGTCGCGACTCGCCAATCAGGAACAACTCGCCATAGCTAATTTTTACTCTGGCAAAATGGCATATGACAAAGGTGACTACTCCAAAGCATTTCCGGCATTACAGTCCGTAACCGACAACAGCACAACCGAACTCATGGCCGAGGCTTTTCACTACCTCGCCCAGATCCTTTATCGTCAGCGGAAATATGGGGATTCAGAAGAAATGATCACCAACGCCAACAAGGCCAGCGCAGGTTACGACGACTGGATCGCCCGCAACCTGATCCTGCTTTCTGATGTGTATGCCGACCAGGGCGACAAAATTTCGGCCCAGGCTGCACTGGAAAGTGTTTTGTAAAATTATACGGGTGAAGACAAGAGTATCCTGGACACTGCACGTCAGAAATATGAACGTTTGAGCGGTAATAAGTCAAATTTGAACAATGCTTCAGACAAGGGCGTCAAAACCCTCCTTGATTTGGACGAAGGGAACTAATTGATTTTCTTGACTTCGAAACCTCATAGGTTTTAAAAACCAATGAGGTTTACACGCCCCGTAAAGACCAGGAACTTGTTTTTCAAAAAAAATCACTCTACGAAAAATGCTTTTCAAACCTAAATATCTGCTCGCTGCATTTGCCTTCTTTTCCCTGGCGCAAGCGGCGTTCGCCCAGCCCGGCAAAGACCTCGAAGGGGACAACGTTACTGTGGTCAAAGCGTTCGATGCACAACTTCTGGAGGCCAACAAGATCAACGTGCCTCCGACACTTCCTGCATTGGATACCAGCACCCAAAAGCAGACCTACAATGTGCCGCCCCACCCTTCCAATATCAAATACGACCCACCCAAACTTCGTCCGCTCGGCATGAAATCCGCGCCCAAGGAAAAAGCCTTCAATGGTTTTGCGAAACTTGGTGGCGGGGTACCGACCGCTTTGTATGGCGAAGGCGGCTATTTTTTCAAATCGGGAGATAAGTTTGACGGAAAAGTGTGGCTTAAACACCACCAGATCAGTGCAGACAAAGCTATTGAAAATCAAAAATTCCGGGCTACGGAAGGATTGGTAAGCACCAATATTTTCTTGCCCAACAATCTGGCTACACAGGTCAATATCGGGTACACCTACGACCGGATACAATTCTATGGTTATGACCATGACTCCCTGGAGTTTTCGCCTGAACGTACAAGACAGGACTATAAGATCCTCGATCTCGGCGCCCGGCTTTACAACAGCCGGCGCACCGATGCTGATTTTAATTTTTCGGTTACGCCAAAGTTTTACCTGCTCAATGATTTCTATTCCAACAAGGAAAGTCACTTCGAGATTGGTCTTTCGGCTACCAAATGGTTCAACGAACAGCATGCATTGCGCATCAATGTCCGACCCGATCTGACCAGTTTCGAAGACACGATATCCCAGAAATTAAACAACATCTACCTGCAGCCAACTTTCACGTTGCACTTTGACTTTATGCAACTGAAACTTGGCGCCAATTTCGTGAACAACCGCGACGAGTTCAGCATTTTCCCGGACGCTGAGGTAACCTTGCGCGTGTGGGGCGATGGCATTCAGGCGTTCGCGGGTATTACCGGAGACCTTCGCAAAAACACTTATCGCAGTCTTTCGGAATACAATCCTTTTATCCAGATCCGTGGTTCTAAACTGCGCAATACGCGTTGGGACAATTACTACGGCGGTGTCAAAGGCAATTTTGGCTGGATAGAGTACAACGGTCAGGTGGGCTATTCTAAAGCATCCGATCTTGCACTCTACCAGACGCTGTTCACACAGGAGGGCATTACGCGCTTTACGATCCTATACGATACCCTCAAAATTTTCAACCTGCAGGGAACCATCAAATTTTCGCCCATTAAAAACCTGACGGTGACGGGCACACTTAGCCAGAACGTGTTTGAATTCAAAACACCGGGTACCTCTGCCAATAAACTTGGTGTTTGGGGATTGCCAGAGATCGAAGGCAATTTTGGGGCGGTTTACAGCTTGTTGGAGAACAAGGCAACCCTTAAAGCTTCGCTTCACATGGCCGACAGGATCTCCTATCTCAATGAGGCCGGAGACCGCGAAAAGAGCAAAACCTTGCTGGACCTCAGCTTTGGAGGTTCGTACTATTTCACCAAGAATATAGGGGCGTTTCTGGACATCAACAACTTGCTGAACAACAAGCGCGAACGCTGGTACCGCTACCCTACTATTGGCACCAATATTCTGGGCGGTATTGTGGCAAGGTTTTAAAATTAATCAGGTTTATGAAAGCGACCAGCATACCACAACACGAAGCCTCGTTCCGACAGTCTGGGATTGACTCCAGCGGCACGAAATTTATATTGACCGATGAAACGGTCAATATAGGGGACTCCGCCGGCGGCAAGATCACTTTCGTTGATTGTGCCAAACAAGTGCCCGATACCAGCTATTTTTTTGAAGAGGAATACCCCAAACAACGTATCGTGCTGCACCATACGGCAGGTTATTTGAAAGGCGACATAGCGCAATTGAGTCGTCAAAGTTATGAGGTATCAGTGCCCTTTGTTATCGCCCGCTCAGGCCTTATCTACAACCTTTGGAAGTCGAAACTCTGGTCCTATCATTTGGGACCGGGAGCCGTAGGAGGCAATGCAGAGATGAGCCGTAGCAGCATTGGGATCGAGATCTCGAACATTGGTTTTTTGCGCAAAAAAGCGGGCGGAATACTGCATACCAGTTACAGTACCAACGATGTTTACTGCTCGGAAACCGAAACTGCCTTTTATCAAAAACTTGCTACCCCTTACCGGGATGAACGGTATTATGCCAAGTTTACCAATGCCCAATACAACTCACTGGTGCTGTTGTTGCGGTTCCTTACCAAGAAATACAATATTCCGCGCAGCTTTCTTCCTCCCGTAAAACGATTCGATGTTTTTGGCTCTGCAACGGAAGCCGCGAACTTCAAAGGCATTTGCTCGCACGTTAATTTCCGCGCTTCCGGAAAATGGGATATTGGCCCGGCCTTTGATTGGGACCGGGTGTCTAAGAAGCTGAAATTAGGAGAGTAGCAGAGATCTCGGGTTGATAGCAGCAAAACAGCAAATAAATAACTTTAGACGGGGTGAGCAATCTGAAAATGGCCGTCAGGTCTATCAGCAGGAACTCAGCGTCATCCACTAATTCTCATTCACTTTTCAGCCCGCAGGACGAGTTTCGTCCTGCGGGCTATTTTGCCATATACACCATGCGAAGGACATTTTTTTTGACAGCTTTGCTGTTGTCGGGCTCTGTCGCCATATTTGCTCAATTCGAGGAC
>JAUSMG010000238.1 GCA_030645295.1 Saprospiraceae bacterium
AACGGTCAACGGTCAACGGTCAACGGTCAACGGTCAACGGTCAACGGTCAACGGTCAATGGTCAATAGTCAACGATCAATAGTCAACAGTCAAACGCCAACGCCTACCTTTGCACCATGCGCCGTCCACTTCCCAGTGTCGAAGAATTTGTACAAGGCATCCGTGCTTCCGACCGCGTTCTGCTCGGACAGGCGATCACGCTTGTTGAAAGTGGCCGCGAGGATCATCAGGCCTTAGCGCGTGAGGTTATGGCGCAATTGCTTCGAAATGCAAAGCCGCTCAGCACATTGAGAATAGCCGTCACCGGCGCTCCCGGTGTTGGCAAGAGCACTTTCATTGAAGCACTGGGCATGCATTTGGTGGGTTTAGGGAAACGACCGGCTGTTTTGGCGATCGACCCATCGAGCGCAGTGAGCGGCGGCAGTATATTGGGGGACAAAACGCGGATGGAGCGACTTTCTGCCGCAGAGCAGGCGTTCATAAGGCCCTCTCCTGCGGGCGATTCGCTCGGAGGAGTGGCACGGAAAACCAGAGAAGCGATGGTGCTGGTGGAGGCTGCCGGATTCGATACGGTCATCATCGAAACGGTAGGCGTGGGGCAATCGGAAATAGCGGCACAACGCATGACCGATCTCTTTTTGCTCCTGCTTTTGCCTGGCGCAGGCGATGAGTTGCAGGGCATAAAGCGTGGCATCGTTGAAATGGCTGATTTTTTGGTCGTAAACAAAGCTGATGGCGACCGGGTAAAATGGGCAAACCAGGCGCGCGGACATTATCTCAACGCTACGCACCTATTGCCGCCCAAACCCAGCGCCTGGCAACCCCGGGTGATGGTTTGCAGTTCGTTAGAAAACACCGGTATTGCTGAACTCTGGACTGCCATTGAAGCCTTCCAACATGAAACCCTCACGAACGGATTTTTAGAAGAAAACCGCCGTCAGCAAGCCCGTTTTTGGCTCGAGGACTCGATAGAAGCGGGCTTAAAAACCATGTTTTATAAACACCCGGCAGTAAAAGCAAAACTCGCAGAACTGGAAGCGGAAGTGCTGGCCGGACGGATGTCGCCCACAGAAGCGGCGGAGAGGGTGGTTGGGATATTTGGGTATTAGGATATTTTTTCAAAGAACGACGGCAATTTACCTTTTATGCTCGCGGTTCTCTGCTTGAAACCAAGACCTGGGCAACCAAAGCCGTGCGCCGGAAATTGATGCTGCAAACTGAACATGATTTTTTGATCGAAAAACTCCAGACCTTGCATTATAAGATCAATATATATTTAAAAAAACTCAAACAAACGCTCCCTCCTCAATAATATCCCAATATCCCAATATCCAATAGTCCGCATGAACCTTCCACTCCTCATCTCCCGCCGCTATCTTTTTGCAAAGCGCAGCACCAATGCCATTAATATTATTACGGGCATTTCGGTGTTGGGTGTGGCCATTGGTACGGCTGCGCTGATCCTCGTGCTTTCCGTTTTTAATGGATTTGAGGACCTGCTGTCCAATCTGTTCGGGCATTTTAACCCGGAACTAAAGATCACCCCAACCAAAGGCAAGACGTTTGAGGTGGACAGTTTTGTACTGGTAAAACTCCGCGCCCTGCCTGAGGTGGAAATTGTGAGCGAGACCCTGGAAGAAATCGCCTTTTTCGAGCACGAGGGGTCTCAGGATTTTGGGGTATTAAAAGGGGTGGATTCATTGTTTGCCCGGGTCAATGGTATTGATTCAGATACCACGCTGCGCGAGGGCCAGTATCTGTTAAAAAAGGATGCGCTCAATTTTTTGGTGCTGGGCGCAGGTGTACGTAACAAGTTGAGTGTCAATGTGGATAATCCCCTTGCAACCATCACGGTGTATATGCCAGAGCAGCAAACCGGCATTCTGGACAAACCTTTCAAAACACGATTGGCCAGTCCTTCCGGCACCTTTGCGATCCAACAAGAGTTCGACAATGAGTATGTGCTAACCAACATTGATTTTGTGCGCGAGCTGCTGGAAGCGCCCCCTACCACGGTGTCGGCCCTCGAGATAAAATGCCGCCCCGGCGCCGACATACCCGGAATTAAAGCCCAGGCACGCGCTTTGCTCGGGGAAGGCTTTACCATGAAAGACCGCTACGAACAGAACGAAGCCTTTTTTAAAGTGATGCAGCTGGAAAAATGGATGGGCTTTGCCATTACCAGCCTCATGCTTTTGCTTATGGCATTCAATACCGTGGGTGCGCTGTGGATGATCGTGCTCGACAAGCAACGGGACATCAGCACCCTCAAAAGCATGGGCGCTACAGATGCCACCGTTCATCGTATTTTCTTACTGGAAGGGTCTTTGCTTACCCTGCTTGGTATGGGAATTGGACTTTTACTTGCCCTCGCGCTATATTTCGTCCAGAAGCATTGGGGCATCGTCACCATACCGGAGGGATTTTTGGTGGATAGTTATCCCATTGCTATGCGCGCTTCGGATTTTTTGCCGGTAACGATTACCGTGCTGGGCATTGGCTTATTGGCTTCGCTTTTGCCGGCCAGGCGGGCTATGCAGGTGCCGGCTTTTTTGAGGGAAGAATAAAATATTGATCTTGGGCGAATGAATCCTATAAGGCTTCAAAAAATTTGCCCGTTTCTCCCTGTTTTTTTTCAAAACTACCTATCTTTAGCAGATCAAAAGTGACCGGTAAAGCACGTCTCGTCTATACCCCGCAATCTTGCAAAAAACATACACTACACTAAATTTCCTTTCTAATTATGGCAGCTAAAGACAAATACTCCAACGTACTCGCTTTGGGCGAGAAAATCGGCATCCGCAACGGGAAAATTGAAGAAGGTACTGATGGCGTGCTCCGCGTTTGGGGCACCGCGGATGATACCTACCAAAAAGACCAACTTTGGGATGCTATCAAAGCCATTGGCGGTTCGAACCCCACCGATATTGTAGCCGATATTAAAGTAGCAAACACGGACTACTACACTAAGCACACAGTAGCAAAAGGTGAAAGCCTCAGCAAAATCTCCAAGCATTACTACGACGATATGATGAAGTACAAGGCGATCTACGACGCCAATCGTGATACCCTCAGCGATCCTGACGAGATTGAAGTGGGTCAAGTGCTTGTTATCCCGAATATCTGGAGCTAAGTGGACGATAGACATTGGACTATTGGACATTGGACAATGGAATACGAACAGTCTAGTGTCCAACGTCTAATGTCCAACGTCTAATGTCCAATATCCAATGTCCTTAATTTGGCACATCGCAGCCTAACCATGCATAGCAATGGCTGTCTCGCAACTTGCGGGGCAGCCTTTTTTCTTTAGGCCAAGTTTCTATCTTTGCGACTTACAAAGTTGATAAGGGTTTGTGGGGTTGATGAGATTTATATTTGCACTCTAATAGTGCCAAATTTCACCTTTTCGCGCGCAAATAAAAACCTTCATCAACCCCATAAACCTTCATCCTCATTTCTCTAACCATGGCTGATTATTCCAAACTTAAAGAACAAGCCGTTCAAACACGCCGCGACATCGTACGCATGGTTTTTAACTGCCAAAGCGGACACCCTGGCGGCTCGCTTGGATGCGTTGAATACTTTGTGGCACTGTACGGTAATGTGTTGAAGCACAAACCCAAACCATTTAAAATGGACGGGAAAGGACAGGATATGTTCTTCCTTTCCAATGGCCATATTTCCCCGGTGTGGTATTCCGTGCTGGCGCGCAGGGGCTATTTCCCCGTGGCTGAACTGAAAACCTTCCGCAAACTCAATACGCGCTTGCAAGGACACCCCGCCACGCATGAGGGTTTGCCGGGCATACGCATCGCTTCAGGTTCTTTGGGACAAGGTATTTCGGCATCCATCGGTGCGGCGCTGGCTAAAAAACTGGATGGCGACAATCGCTGGATCTTCTGCCTCACTGGCGACGGCGAGCTCGACGAAGGCCAATGCTGGGAAGCCATCATGTCGGCAGCCCACCTTAAAGTGGACAACCTGATCGTGACCGTAGACTGGAACGGTCAGCAGATTGACGGTCCCACCAAGGAGGTGATGAACCTCGGCAACCTACCAGCCAAATGGAAAGCCTTTGGCTGGGATGTGCTGATCCTCGAAAACGGTAATGACCTGGATGCCGTGATCGCAATGTTGCGCAAAGCCAAACGCCGCACCGGTAAGGGCAAGCCGGTAGTAATCCTGATGAAGACAGAAATGGGTTATGGGGTTGATTTTATGCAAGGCACCCACAAATGGCACGGAAAAGCGCCGAATCAGGAACAATTTGACAGTGCATTGGGGCAGTTGGGGGAGACGGGATTGGGGGATTTTTAGTTTTTTTAGAAAATTTTGTGGTTTTGGGTTGTAGGGTTATACATTTGCAGCCCAATTTAATCGCCGTATCAATTAGTAGCGGGCATGCCCGCCTACGCCAAGGCTACGGCGGGCAATGGGGGATTAGCTCAGCTGGTAGAGCGCTTGCATGGCATGCAAGAGGTCATCGGTTCGATCCCGTTATCCTCCACCAAAACGCAGATTTTTCAGTTGTAATTAATTGAAAATCAGCAAGTTGCAAGCACTTTTAGGCCCATTGTTCAAATAAAGTCTGTCAGCGATCTGTCAGGCGAAAATTTGAAAATGGATAAAAAAATTTTGCCTGAGGGTAACCTCTCTTTTTTACCACCTCGGCTTGTCGAAGCACAGCAGGGGTGGTATTTTGTTTTTTATCAGCTGCACCCGGAGATTGGCGACCTGGAACGACACCGGATCTCTTACAACCTGGGGCGGATCAAATTAAAAAAGGACAAGAGAGCAAGGGCCAAAGAGCTTCAGGAAGTGCTGGGCGAATTGATGCGTAAAGGCTATCCCTGGGTCAATGGCAAGCTTGTGTACGAGATCCCCAAATTCATTGCACAACTTAAGTATGTAGCGCCCAACGCTGAAACCCTGAAGGGAGAAGAGAACCTCGCCGAAGTGGTACTGCACGTGGCGGACCTCTACAGTGCGGGGCTGAAGGAAGACACGGTCCGAACCTATGTGAACCGGGCAAAAATCTTTTCCAAAAGGTTGAAAGAAACAGGGCGCGGCGAGTGGACCGTTACCCAGTTCCGACCAGAACATGCCCAGGAGTACATGGATGGTGTTCGCCTGCAAGTGAACAACAATACCTATAATAACTACAGACGGGAATTGGTACGGCTGATCAATGCCA
>JAUSMG010000243.1 GCA_030645295.1 Saprospiraceae bacterium
TTCCTCATTGATTGGACGCTGTCGTTGCAGCGTAGGTGCTTTCCACTTTTAAATTGAACTGGTCGTACACGTCTGTAGGGATCTTGTGGCGCATGGATTGCAGGAATTGCTTGAGTTTGAGGTATTCACCCTCAGTGAGCATATCGTCTTCCATAAAAGCGCCGAAGAGTTCAAGAAAGTTCTCACTGATGCTGCGGGCGAACTCAATGCGTTTTACCATGTCTTCAATAAAAGCCAGAAAGTAAAGCCCCTCGGTATAGCCCAGGCTTCGGCGCAATACCAATTCATCCACTTCCCGCTTGATCGCTTCGAGCTGATTGGAGGCTTCCTCTGCGCTAATCTGTTGATCTTCAAAATTTTGGAACACCTGGCGCGCACGGTCACCGTAACGCCGGATCAGCTGTTCGCGCCGACGAAACACCAGATAGCCCACCAATGCCGTAAGCAATGCGGTAGTTCCTACCATAGTAATCTCAACCAAATAACCTGTTTCGTGCAGATTTTGAACCAGTCTGGCGAACACACTTGAACCATCTTCCATTCCTCCATTTCGAATAGTGTATTCAATCGGCCTGAAATCCCGCTCTTTAAGCGGCTTGTCGGGCTTCAGCGCATTCAGGTGGCTCATCACGGCCAGTTTAAACTTCTCCCGATCGGCATCCATGTACAATGGGCGGATGTTGGAACCCTGTCCCATCTGATGTCCATCGGTGTACTTCCTGTTCAGCAACTGATTGGTTTTCAGGAAATAAAAAACAAATCTGTGCATCTGCGCGGTGTCGCGCAAGGCGGCAAGTTTGACTGGATCGCGCTCCGCACCTCGCTCCTGCAAGCGCAGCCAGGCCACCAGATCCCGGGGACTGATCTCCAGGAGGCATCGGTCTCCCAATCGCTTGAAATGTTCGCCATTAAACTCCACCACCGAACCGGGTCCATAGTGCGTGATGGAAAAGAGGTAACAGTTATCCGGGAGTTCTACCGTTTTTCCGCCCACCTCGGCCACCGGTTTTTTTGCACTGAGCGCCTCCCAGAGCGCCGGCCCAAAGAAGGTTTCAGGATTGATCTTGTCAAAATTGTCAAAGACCACTACAAATTTTTGATCGGGGTTTTTTCTGCAACGGTCCCAAAACAGCAAAAGTTCTCCAGGGTAAAACTTTCCCTTTTCGTCCTCTTTTCCGATGTATTCCTTGTGGTACTCCACATCGAACCAGGGGGCGCAATCGATCTGCAAAACGCGGTCGTAACTGCCTGCCAGCAGGTTGGCCACCCGTTTGCCCATTTTGGTGGAGCCCACCCCGGTCACCCCCGAAACAACGATGCGGTGCATGGGAGATGTAGCCGCTGAGATTGCAAGTTTTTTAAAAGAAACCCATTCAATGTTGGTAGGAGAGGGCTGCATCGCAAGCCGGAAAGCAGTGCTGTCACCGGGTACAAACGGAACATTATGTAATTGACAGTAAAGGGATTGTAAAGAATCTGGCGCCTCGGAAATGAGTGTGGCAGGTTGGCGAAGTAGCCGGCCCGATTCAGCCCATAGTGGGTCGGGCCGGTTGCGTGAGCCGAGCCAGATGAGCAGTGCAAGCAGCGGCAAAGCGAATAAAAATATGCGGGAGATCGGGGACTGGGAGGCCAATAGATGAACGGATTTAGCAAAGCGAAGGTAGATTAAACCTGCAAATCCGTCATTTTAATCGTTCAAAAAGGAAGCATTATCAGCCCAAAAAAATTTGAGGTAACAACACCTGCGTTGTCATTTTCATAGTCAGCAAAATAAATGAAATCAGTGCCGATACCAGCACTCAAACCTAAGCGGGCAAAAGAATACCGAATTTGACCGCGAAACAAATAAGCTGTGGTCATCAAATGCTCATCCTCCCGATCTATATAGCCAGTAACACTTTGTATGTTTTTTCCCTCCTGGTTTTCTGAGACAAACCCAAAACCAGCCGAAGCTTCAACATATATTCTTTTTTTTCCGCCGGACGCGCTTCCAAAATATGGCCCAAGAAATACCCCACTGCTTTTAACTTTTGAGTGTTGATCTCGCTTTGAATAATTGGGATATACAGATTCAATTTTACTTTCACTGTAAGAAAAACTATTGGCAAAGTAGGAAGCAGACAAGCCGATATTTTCCTTCCCTAAACTA
>JAUSMG010000250.1 GCA_030645295.1 Saprospiraceae bacterium
CGCATGGAGTCGGCTTCACTTGCATTAGGATCGTCGTAAATGGCGTTTTTTTCTTGCATAATGTCATAGAGCCGCCGGTGCCCCATGATCACGGTGTCCAGCACCGGATATTCATCAAAAGCAAAGTGGTTCTGGCTCAAAACGGCCATGCGTTCTCCGGGCGTAATTTCCAGGTTGCCCCGAGTGCTTTCTATTTCGCCGGAAAGAACTTTTAGAAAAGTGGATTTACCGGCTCCATTCGCACCAATCACACCATAACAATTGCCCTTTACAAATTTCAGATTGACGTCGTCAAAGAGTATTCGTTTCCCAAATTGAACAGAAACGTTGTTTACTGATAGCATCCCAAGTAATGTTTTTTTAAAAAAGGACGCAAAGGTACTTAAAATTGATCAGGGTTTATGGGGTTGATGAAGGTTTATAATTTAAGGCATACACAACTTCCTCAACGCCAAACTATCGCCATTGAACACATTGAAATCAACTCGTTCATTGATACCGTTCACATTCCCGCGGTCACTGTGTTGCCAGAAATGCCAGTCTTCCTCGCCGGGCATGTCAAAATCGGACACGTGGTAGTGCGCGATCCAAAATCGGTAGCCCTTAAAATCTTCATTTTCGGCAAAATAATTCTTGTAGAAGTCACGGTTGGTGTACAGGATCGGGCGGATTTTGTAGTGCTTCTCGAGCAGTTCCAGAAATTCCTTGGTGTATTTTTGAATTTGGGCCTTGCTCATTCCGCGGGTCTCTTCAATGTCCACCACAGGCGGTAAGTCGCCCGATTTCAGCTTGACCGATTTGCTGAAGTGTAACACCTGATCTTTTACGCTGATATTGGGTAGAAAGAAATGGTAGGCGCCGCGCACAATGCCAGCCTCCTTTGCGCCTTTCCAATTGCGTTCAAATTCCGGGTCTCTCATCCAGGTGCCTTCTGTGGCTTTTATGAAAACAAACGAGACGCGTACATTGCCCACTTTCATCTTTTTGACCCGATTCCAGTCCACGCGACTTTGCCAACGACTCACGTCAATACCATGTGTTTTGTAGCCACCGGGAATACGGATCCCAAATTGTTTGTACTCCTTGTAATGCAGCGGATACTCGATCAGCGAGCGCAGCCGATAACGCAGCTCGGGACTAACAATCAGCACAAGCACGAACACTACCGCCAGTGTCGTCCAGAATTTTCGGGCATCGCCCTTGCTGCGGGCGTAGTCGGGCGGGATGATGCTGAATTTTTTGAACAGGGACATGGGGGCGTAAGCAGGGGCAGTTGGCAGTGGCAGTAAGCAGGGGCAGTAAGCAGTAGCAGTGGGCAGTTGGCTGGCGGGAATGAGTTAGTTATTTCCCTTTGAACACCGGCTTCCGTTTTTCCATAAACGCTGCTACGCCCTCACGGTAATCCTCTGTTTGACCAGCCATCGTTTGGAGTCGGTCTTCTACAGCGGCCTGTTCCGTGAAATCGTTGGAGAAACTTTGATTTAAGGCCTGTTTGGTCAGCGCAAGACCGCGTGTGGGCATTTGCGCCAGGGTTTCAGCCAATTTCAAACTGTCAGCGGCAAAACTTTCATCTGGGAAAACCTTCCAGATCATCCCCATGCTGGCAGCTTCCGTGGCCGAAATTTTGTCGGATAGCATCATCAGCGCAGTAGCGCGCTGGAAGCCCACGAGCCTGGGCAAAGTCCAGGTACCACCGGAGTCAGGAATAAGGCCGATCCTGGAAAATGCCTGGGTGAAAGAAGCTGATACTGTGGCGACAACGATATCACAAGCGAGCGCAATGTTTGCACCCGCGCCCGCTGCAACACCATTAACAGCTGCAACTACAGGCTTGTCTAAATTTCTGATTTTCAACACTATCGGGTTGTATCCAGTGGAAATGATCTCTGTTAACGATGGCCCGTTTGGATCGGTTACCTCCTGTAGATCCTCGCCCGCGCAAAAGGCTTTCCCAGACCCGGTGATGTACACAGCGCGGATTCCGGGGTCTTTTCTGCAGGTTTCCAAAGCCTCCAGAATTTCCATTCGCATAGCGTGGTGCATGGAATTGAATACCTGCGGGCGGTTGAAGGTGATGCTAGCTATGGAGCTTTCAACTTTGAAAAGAATATGTTGCATTTTGATTATAAATTTGGTGTGCAAATGAAAGTTCATAAACGCTTTTGCCAGACATTAGGGTAACGTGCCCGGTGCATCAGCACGATGACACGCACTGAGCGTTTTGATTCATTCACCATATAGAAAACTTTATAGGGGAATTTGTGAAGCAGTGCCATTCGTGCTCCACCCTCTTTTTCTATAAAACGTTGCGGGTTGTCAGCAATTTGATCAATTGTCCATTGGAGCGTATCCAAAAATCGGTCAGAAAGGCCAGGCGATTTGTCCTCGTACCAATCACATATTTCCCGCAAGTCTTGGATAGCCAGACGCGAGAATTTAACTGCGTAATGCATGATTTGCTTTAAGGCTTGCCTTTACTTCATCCCATGGAATTTCGTCCTCAGCGTCGGCGTGATAGCCAGCGATCCGGTCACGCAACAAGCCCGACTCCTCCTCGTTAAGCACCTCATTATCAAGTTGATCTGTCTCATCAAAAAGTAGATTTTCGATGAGTTCAATAAGATTTTCATCCTCTGAAGAAGCTAAGCGACCGATAATATGAAGTTTCCTTTCCTGAATTGAGATTCCCATAGTCTATGAATTTAGTGCAAAAGTAACGCCCTCATTTCACACTTCCAACCTTCTTCTTGGGTGCCATTGGGAACAAGTCAAGGGACTTTAAAGTCCCGACTCAAACCCCCATCCCCCGCACCGCTTTCACCAATTTGTCCAGTTCCTCAGTAGTTGTATAAACGTTCGGGGTAACCCGCACGCCACTGATTTTCTCCCATTCGATCGCTACCGTGTGGATCTTATATTTGCCGAACAAGGTATCGGCGATCTCTCCGGGTTTCTTGCCTTCAAAGCCAAAATTACCAATGGCGCAACTCCACTTCGGATTGGGAGAGGTATAAAATTTAATACCCGGAACATCTTTCACCTGACTCATCCAGTAGTTTTTTAGAAAATGCAGTCGCTCCTGCTTGCGTTTGGAACCGATCATGTTATGCAGATCCAGTGAATAGCCAATGCCCATTTCAATGGGGAAACTCCGGGTACCGAGGTTTTCAAATTTGCGGATGTCGGCATTGTTTGGTTCAGGGCTCGAAAGCAGTGGCCAAATGCCCGCGATTTTTTCTTTATTGATCCACATCATGCCGGTGCCGAGCGGACCGCACAGAAATTTGTGCAGACTGGTACCCCAATAATCACATCCCAGCTCAGGGATTTTGTAATCGAGTACTGCAAAGGAATGTGCCGCGTCAAGGACCACTTCAGCGCTTTGTTTGTGTGCGGCGTCTGCGATGCGGCGGGCGGGTAAGATCTGCCCATTCCAATTAATGATATGCGTAACGTGTACGATCTTAGTTTTCGCGGTAAACTTCGCGGTGTAGGCATTGGTGAGATAATCCTCATCTGTTGAAGGCAAGTCCAGATCCACCCAAACGAGTTTGATGCCGTCACGTTTTTCGCGCTGTTTCCAGGCGTTTATCATGTTTGGATAGTCATATTTGGACAACACCACTTCGTCCCCGGCCTTTAATTGGAGTCCGAAAATGATGGTATTCAAGGATTCTGTTGCATTCCTGTTGATGGCAATCTCGTCCGGACTAACACCGGCAAGGGTAGCCAGATTATCGCGCAGCGGTTCCCGGTCCTGATCAAGGATTCGCCACATATAGTAGGACGGGGCTTCACAGCACATGCGGTTGTAGTAGTCGAGTGCGTCCATGGTAGCCCGGGGAGAAGGACTAACCCCGCCATTGTTGAGGTTGATAATGTTCGGACTGGCGGCGTATGCCAGGCGGATTTGTCGCCAGAAATCGTTATCTTCACCCGCCGTAGCCTTGGCGAAGGCGGGTTCGGCACCATTAAAATTTCTGGAGTTGGATCCAGGTTTAATGTCTGGAAATGCGGCAGCAAAATTTTGGTGCAGCGCAAAAGTGCCGAGCAAAGCAGCGGACTGGCGGATGAAGGAACGACGATCAGACATGATAAGAAGCTAAAAGTGGTGAGGGATAGCGTTATAAGCCAAATTATGCGTGTAAAATACACTTAATTTTTTCGGCAAAATCAGTTTTTGCGCAGACATTTGTACCCACAAACCTACACAAATCCCCGAATCCCCAAATCCCCAAATCCCCAAATCCACCAATCACCAATCACCATGCGCGTCGTCCTCTTCCTCGTCCAAAAAGAATTCCTTCAGGTCTTCCGCAACAAAACCATGTTGCCCCTGCTGTTGGTAATGCCTGTGGTACAGACGCTTTTGCTTTCCTATGCGGCCAATTACGAGATAAAAAACCTGGCGCTCGCAGTGGTGGATCACGACCATTCCCCAACCTCACGCCAACTTGCCGCAAAACTAGGCGCCTCGGGATACTTTCACATCAACCAATTTTCCACCGCAGCCATGGCCGACCATGAAATGGCCGACGACCGGGCAGATATGATCCTGGAAATTCCGGCAAATTTCGAACGCGACCTTGTTCGCGAAGGCACAGCCCCGCTCTCCTTGAATGCAAATGCCATCAACGCCACCAAGGCTGGACTGGGAATGGGTTATGCGGGAAATATCATCCGTGATTTCAACATAGAGTTTACCGAAAAATGGGCGCCCCGCCTCACCGAATCCACCAATCCGCCAATCACCAACCCACCAATCGACGTCACCTATTCTAATTGGTACAACCCCCGGCTGGATTATAAAACCTTCATGGTGCCGGGTATTTTGGGCGAGATCGTGGCGCTTATTATTTGTTTTCTTACAGCCCTAAATATCGTACGGGAACGCGAAATCGGCACCATTGAACAATTGAATGTAACTCCGTTAAAGAAATGGCAGTTTATCCTGGGCAAACTGCTTCCTTTTTGGTTGCTCTCTTTGGTAATGATGACCATCGGACTTACGGTAGGCAAATTGGTGTTTGATATTCCAATGTTAGGGAGTCTGGGACTGGTGTTCGCTTACACCGCTATATTCACACCTTGTATGCTGGGACTCGGCTTTCTCATTTCGAATTTTGCGGATTCGCAGCAGCAAGCCATGTTCACGGCCTGGTTCTTCCTCATCATTTTTATTCTGATGTGCGGACTGTTCACGCCTGTTACAAGCATGCCTGGGTGGGCGCAGGTGTTGAACAAAATAAACCCGGTGGCCTATTTTGTCGATTTTATGCGACTTGTTTTGTTGAAAGGCGCTGGTTTTGAGGAC
>JAUSMG010000187.1 GCA_030645295.1 Saprospiraceae bacterium
TCATTCCCTGCCGGAGGCGAGCGGCCCGCTGCCTGAGACGACCCAGCTGCGGATCAAGAGCGATGAGTTTAGCGTCGACTTCCGGTTTGACCATTGGCGCCTCTGGTGGCAGTGGGCGCTCCGCGGCGCGACATCCGCCGCCAATTCCTGGACTTTTTCGCTTCCAAAGGCCACAAAATCATCCCCTCCGCTCCCATGGTGGCCAAGAGCGACCCCACGCTCATGTTCATCAATTCGGGCATGGCGCCGCTGAAGGATTTTTTCCTCGGCAATCAGGCGCCGCCCTCGAAGCGCATCGCCGACACCCAAAAATGTCTCCGCGTGAGTGGCAAACACAATGACCTCGAAGACGTGGGCATGGACGGCTACCACCACACTATGTTCGAGATGTTGGGCAACTGGTCTTTTGGCGATTATTTCAAAAATGAGGCCCTTTCATGGTCCTGGGAACTGCTGACAGATATTTATAAAATCCCCAAAGACCGGCTCTACGTGTCCATTTTTGAGGGTAATGAGGCAGAAGGCGTGCCTTTTGACCAGGAGGCTTTTGATGTGTGGCGAACCATGCTGCCCGAAGACCGTATCCTGAAATTCGGCAAAAAAGAAAATTTTTGGGAAATGGGCGACCAGGGTCCCTGTGGCCCCTGCTCCGAGATCCACGTAGACCTGCGCTCCGATGCCGAACGCGCCAAAACAGACGGCCGCGATCTGGTCAATGCCGACGATCCAAATGTGATCGAGGTTTGGAACAACGTGTTCATGCAGTTCAACCGAAAAGCCGACGGTTCTCTGGAAGAACTCCCCGCCAAAAGTGTGGATACCGGAATGGGCTTCGAGCGACTTTGCCGTGCCGTGCAGGGCGCACGGTCTAACTATGATACCGACCTCTGGAAGCCATTGTTTGACTTTTTGGGCAAACTTTCGGGGCACCGCTATCAGGACGTTTATCCCGGCAGCGATTCGCCGGCCCTTAGAACGGACATTGCCATGCGTGTGGTGGCTGATCACTTGCGGGCGGTGTCGTTTGCTATCGCGGACGGTCAAATGCCGGACAATGGCGGTGCGGGTTATGTTATCCGCCGCATTTTGCGTCGGGCAGTGCGCTATTATTACTCGGTACTCAATATCAAAGAGCCCGTCATGTATCGCATGGCGCCAATTCTTGCAGAAGAATTCCATGATGTGTTCCCGGAACTGAAAGCCCAGATCGATTTCGTTTCCAAAGTGATCCTGGAAGAAGAAAAAGGCTTCCTGCGCACGCTGGAGTCTGGTTTGAAACGTTTTGAAAACATTGAGGTTCAAGGCAAAACGGTAGGCGGCGCACAAGCTTTTGAACTTTACGATACTTTTGGTTTCCCTTACGATTTGACCGCTTTGCTCGCCAAGGAAAAAGGCTGGGATGTGGACGAAGCGGGCTTCAAAGTTGCCCTGCAAGGACAAAAAGACCGTTCCCGCAAGGATGCCGTCAAGCAGGTGGGCGACTGGATGGTGCTCCGCGACTCCCCTTCTGAAGGAGGGGGCCGGGGGGAGGTTGAGTTTGTTGGTTACGACCAGTTGGAAACCCGAAAATCTCAGGTCACCAAATACCGCGCGGTGACGGCCAAAGGCGAGGTTCAATACCAGATCGTGTTAAATCGCACCCCTTTCTACCCGGAAGGCGGTGGTCAGGTGGGCGATACGGGCTGGATGATTTTTGGCTCGGAAGGCACGGGGCAAGAGCGCGTTCGGGTACTGGATACCAAAAAAGAAAACACCTTAATTTACCACATCGTAGAAAAATTACCGGAGCAGATCGATGATGATACGGTTCGTTGTGAAGTGGATGAACCCAAGCGCCGTCTCACCGAAGCCAACCACTCGGCCACGCACCTGCTGCATGCAGCACTGCGCTCGGTTTTGGGTACGCACGTACAACAGAAAGGCTCCTACCTCAATGAAGAAACCCTGCGTTTTGACTTCCAGCATTTCCAGAAGCTGAGTGATGCCGAACTGGCGGAGATCGAGCGCATTGTGAATCAAAAGATCCGCGAAAACATTGCCCTCGAAGAAGCCCGCAACCTGCCCATCGAAGAAGCTCAGAAGGCGGGTGCAATGATGCTTTTCGGGGAGAAATACGGCGAGTCGGTGCGCATGATTACCTTCGATCCGAACTACTCCCGCGAGCTTTGCGGCGGCTGCCACGTACAACGCACCGGTCAGATCGGCTATTTTAAGATCACGAGCGAAGCAGCCATCGCTGCCGGGGTGCGCCGCATCGAAGCGGTGACGGCCAAAGGGGCCGAGCAGTACGTTTCAGGTCTGGAAAACGAGATCGCTTCCATCAAGAATGTACTGAAAGCCAAGGATTTGACCAAAGGCATCGTGGCTTTGCAGGAGGAAAACAAGCAGTTGCAAAAAGCCCTCGAACGCATGGTTCAGGAGCAAGCCAACGGACTTCGTGAAGGCTTGCGCTCGAAATTTGTTACCCTGAATGGCGTGAAATATCTGGCGGAGATACTGCCCATCAGTGATGCCGCTGCGGTGAAAAACCTGGCGGTTGAACTTGAGCGCGAAGCTGGTAATGCAGTCATTGTTTTTGGCGCAATCTCCGCCGATGGCAAGCCTTCGCTGAGCGTCAAAATCAGCGATAACCTGGTGAAAGAGAAGGGATTGAATGCAGGTACGATCGTCCGCGAACTGGCGCAAAAGTTCCTAAAAGGCGGCGGCGGCGGACAACCCGGCTTTGCTACGGCGGGGGGCACGGAGGTCGAAGGATTGAAGTATGCGGTGGAAGGGGTCAAAGGATATTTGGGATAAAACGCTTAGTTTTGTACCAATCAATATTTTTCCCATGGGTAATCTACAACAAGCAAAAGAATTGCTGCACACCATGACCCGGGCAGAAAAAGCACAGCTTCTTCAGTGGGTCGCCAGCGAACTATCAGACATTTTTCCAGGAATTGAAAAAACTCCAGGTGTGTGTGGAGGCGCCGCCAGGGTGTCGGGCACCCGCATACCAGTGTGGTCATTGGTGCAAGCACGAGAAATGGGATATTCAGAAGAAAGGCTGTTGTATGAATACCCAACTATCCGTGCTTCTGATTTGCAAAATGTGTGGGATTATTATGAAGCACATTTGGAAGAAATTAACGATCAGATCCAAGAAAATGAAAATGCCTGAACCCAATGGCCCGATTTTATTCCTCCAAGCATCCCTCAACAAACTCCAAGGCCCTCCTTTCCGCCCAGGAAAATTCGCCGCCCCTCCTCGTCTGAAACCCGCAGTGCCCTCCACCAGAAGTCAATTCGAGGTGCAAAAACAGGTGCTCCCGTGCAATCTCCAGAGGAAAACATTCCGACGTAAGGATCGGGTCGTTCAACGCACTGACCAGCAGCGTCGGAATGCGTGTACCTGCCACAAAATTCTTGGCTGAAGCTTGCTGGTGAAACTCATCCGCCGAAGCGAAGCCGCAGATCGGCGCGCTGAAATGCTCGTCAAAATCGTACCAGCGTTTCACCAGCTTAAATTTTGAAACATCCAGGCGACCGGGGAATTGCCGGGCCTTTTGCCGGATCTTCTTCTTTAGAAAAGCCAAAAACCGGGCCTTGTAGATCCAATTGCCCCAACGGTCGAGCACGTCGGAGCCTGCCCGGATGTCGCAGGGGGCAGAAAACGCCACTGCTGCCCGGACCTGAGGCGGGAGGTTTTCTCCGCCCGTTCCCACATATTTGAGGGTGATGTTGCCGCCCATACTGTAGCCAATCAGCACTACGGTATCGTATCCTCGCGTAGCCAGCGCATGGTTTACCACCGTCGAGATATCTTCGGTGTCGCCATGGTGGTACATTCTAAATTTTCGGTTCATCTCGCCGGAGCAGGAGCGGCAGTTCCAGGCCAGTGCATCCCAGCCATTTTGGGCAAAAAGTTTAACGGTGCCCAGACAGTAAGACGCTCCGGAATTACTTTCCAATCCATGTGTAATAATCACAAGTCGGCGCAAACGTGGCACACCTTTGAGGTGTGCCACGTTTTTTTGCAACCAGTCCAGATCGAGGAAATCCCCGTCTGGCGTTTCGATTCTTTCTCTTTGATAATCAACGCCTTTCACCCGACGGAAAAGCCCGGGGAGTATGGATTGCAGGTGCCCGCCCCGCTGCAAAAAAGGCGGGCCCGGGTAGGAAGATTTGGGAATGAGGGGCATTTTTTGAACAGAGTATATGATAATAAAAGCAATGCTTTTCTGATTAAACAAACATAAGCCCCCTGCTACAAAACTTCGTAGCAAGGGGCTTTAGATTTGGGCCAAAGATAGCTATCTTTGAATTACAACTTTGATCTGTTCCCGGAATTCAGCACTAATAGATTCTACCGTATAGACACCATTGGGCCATGCACTCCCATCCAAGCTAGCAGTACCGCCAAATGCTTGCATCTGATGTACAATGCGTCCATAGGAATCGAATACACGAAGGATACATGGATTATCAGGAAAGGCAAGGGAGAGGTGTCCGGCGGTCGGGTTGGGGCTGGCAAACATAAAAGGCTGTGAAGCCGAAGTAGTAACTGACCGTTCACTGCCGTCACCGCCAAAAGGAATTGGGTTGCCGGGCACAAATGCTTGTGCTGCAAGCACAAAACTTTGACACCCCCCAGTCATTGAATTTAAATCTCCATCGTTGATATCTGCAAGTGGTTTGAAGAGCGTATCAGATGGCACAAACTCACCAGAGCCCTCTGCATCAATCGTAAATTGTTTATATCCCTGGAAGAATTGTTGGTGAAGCATACCGTTAATATCTGAAGATGGAGGTGGCAGCCCGACCGCAGCCCCTCGAAACTGCCCGAAGAGAAAGCCAAATTTGTCGAGACTCAACTGCATAGAATCAGCCACATTGATGCCATCATAGCGACCAGGCCAAAGGAATACAGGGGTTTGGTGGATGAGGATGCTGCTTTGCACCTCGCTCTTGTCTAGCGGGGCATAAATGTTGCGGATGCGCGCTTCGAGCGATTGGGATTGGCATGGCTCCGCCAGCCAACCCAGTGCCGCCATCAGCAGCACAAGGAGGAAAAACTTACGCATGATGAATCAAATTGGTTAGGTGAAAAAAAGTGAAAAAATCTGTTTCGGTTTATTCTGGGTTGTATTTTTTGTCAAACCTGCCCTCTGTGATATGAAGGGTGTCAGATTTGTTATTTGATATCGCAAAGAATTCAAACTTGCCCGAACAGATGTTATTTATAGTATCCAGCTTGGTTATTTCGATTTTATATTGCTGCAACGTATCAAGCCAATACTCCTTAAACAGCTGCTGATCAGTACCATACCAAACCCTAATTTTGTTGTTTTCCCTATCTAATGAAAGCGGGCTGTCGAATTTTCTGGCAGTGAACACAAAAGCATCATAGACTGATTCAGAGACCTTGTGGGCAGCTAGCCTCCAGTTGTTGCCATAGTACATTCCAGTCCCGGTCTCGTCGTAAAGCATGTCAAGATTTCTTAAAGAGGGGTCAAAGATGCCGGAGGCTATTTCTGCCACCCATGGTTCTCCATTAATATAACAACCAAAAGTATTGGCCCCAACCTGGGTAGCGCAGGGCAAACCGGGAAGGCAATCTTGGTCATCTTTTTTGCATGTGCAAAGGAGAATGGTGAATAAAGCCGAGAGAAGAAAATTTTTCATGTGTGAATAGAGATTTAAACCGTGAGAAAAGTATAAAAAGAATGTCAATCTGGCTGATAAGTCACATCGAATCGGCCCCCACTTATATCAAGGGTGTCTTTTTTTATTGCATTGATCAGCCTAAAAGCAAAAGTCCCAGCACATACATTATCCTTCATATCCAATCTACTAATGTGAAATTCTGTGGGGTAGAGCGTATCCAGTAGGTATGTAGTTGTATTAGTTGATATGCCGGGTTGCCCTAAAACGTATTTGATATCTTTGCGATTAAGGCTGG
>JAUSMG010000265.1 GCA_030645295.1 Saprospiraceae bacterium
TCAACGGATATTGGCGGAAGGGCATGCGGTCGGAAATCATACTTTTAACCACTTAAAAGGCTGGGGAACAGATACTTCTGACTATCTGGAAAATGTGGAACGCTGCGCTCAAATGGTGCCCAGCCCACTGTTCCGTCCACCGTATGGCAAACTGAAACCATCCCAGACACGCATGCTGAAATCTCAGTATCGCATCGTAATGTGGGACGTTTTAAGCGGGGATTTTGACCTAAAAATTTCTCCGGAAAAATGCCTCCAGAATGTGCTGGAAAATATCCAACCCGGCTCGATCGTCCTTTTTCACGACAGCCTGAAAGCAGAAACCCGGATGCGTTTTGCCCTGCCCAAGGTGCTGGCAAAATTAAAAAGTGAGGGCTGGAAGTTTGAGAAAGTAGATTCGGGCGATTAAAAACCAGCCTAAGATTCAGCGATCACAGTTTCCCCAAAGTCTCCTTCACAAACCCCGTCAATGCCTCCCCGCGCAGCATTCCTTGTTGCAACAGTGCGAGATGTAGCAGGTATTTGGAAAAACCTACCTGCTCCGCTTCTTCCTTCATTTTCAAGAGTTTATTCACAATAAGCGGATGATTCGAGTTCACTACAGCATTGTAGGAATCCGGAAAATCTCCCAGTCCGCCCATGCCGTGCATGGCTTGCATTTCTTTCATGCGGCGCATAAACTCAGGCTTCACGATTTGCACCGGCTGCTCGTCGGGCGAAAGTGGCGAGAGTTCTATGGAAGCTCCCGCCTGACCGTTAAGGGCCTTTTCAAAGAGCGCTTTTACCTCCGTTTGTTCCTGTTCAGAAAGCACGGATTCACGCTTTTCGTCCTTTTGAACCAGATTGTCCGTGGTGGCTGAATCCACCCGTACGAACGACATACCAAGATCGGAGCGGTATTCCAGATGCTGCATCCAGTGGTTGTCGAGCACGGTGTCCAATCGAAGCACATCATAGCCCCGGGCCTCGGCGGCCGCGATCTGGGCATGGTGGCCTTCCACATCGTTGGTGTAGATCACCACGACTTTGCCGTGCATATCGGTCTGATTTTCTTTGACTTTATCCTTGTACTCGCTCAGCAGCGCAAACTCGCCTTTTGTATTTTCGACGAGCGCAAAATTGTTGGCGCGGTCCTCAAACTTCTTGTCCGATATGATCCCGTATTTTACAAAAACGCCCAGATCCCGCCATTTTTGCTCAAAAGCCGGACGGTCTGATTTGAACAGCTCGTTGAGTTTGTCCGCCACCTTTTTGGTGATGTGCTCGCTGATCTTTTTCACGTTGCCATCGGCCTGCAGGTAGGAGCGCGATACATTGAGCGGAATATCGGGCGAGTCGATCACGCCATGCAGCAATTGCAGCCATTCTGGCACGATATCACGCACGTCGTCTGTCACAAAGACCTGATTGGAATAGAGGTGGATCTTGTTCCGGTTCAGTTCCATGGCGTTTACGCCGATCTTTGGGAAAAACAACACCCCCGTTAGGTTGAACGGATAATCAATGTTCAGGTGAATCCAAAACATTGGTTCTGGCGACATGGGAAACAGCTGGCGATAAAACGCCCGATAATCCTCGTCTTGCAGTTCTGTTGGCTGGCGTTTCCAGATCGGATGTGTGTCGTTGATGATGTTGGCAACTTCTTGGCTTTCCTCTTTTTTCTCTTCGCCTTCGCCGGTTTCTACATATTCGGTTTTTGTGCCAAATTGAATCGGCACCGGCAGGAAGCGGCAGTATTTTTCCAACAGCCCATCCAGTCGCATTTTGTTCAAAAAATCCTTGTTGTCCTGATTGATATATAAGATGATATCGGTGCCGCGTTCCGTCTTTTCGGGCACTGGCTCAAGGGTGTAAGAAGGGTCGCCTGCACAGGTCCAGCGCACGGCCGCTGCGCCCTCTTTCCATGATTTTGTGACGACTTCCACTTTATCCGCCACCATGAATGAGGAATAGAATCCGAGGCCAAAATGGCCGATAATGCCACTGTCCTGGTATTTTTCAAGGAATTCGGTTGCGCTTGAAAAAGCGATCTGGTTGAGGTATTTGAGCACCTCTTCTTCGGTCATACCAATGCCTTTGTCGCGAATGATCAGGCGTTCGTTTTCGGGGTCCAGAATAATTTCGATGGTGGTATCCCCGATCTCTTGCTTTACTTCCCCGCGCAGCGCCAACACCTGAAGTTTGGTGGTAGCGTCTACTGCGTTCGACACAAGCTCACGAAGGAAAATCTCGTGATCGGAGTAGAGGAATTTTTTAATAATGGGAAAAATATTCTCGGTCTGGACAGAAATGGTACCGGTTTGCATGTTGATAAATGTTATTGAAAGTGGTCAATGAAATTCCCGCCTTCGCTTTTACTCACCTTAGTCTTTGATGGCGGCGAGATGCTACGGCGGGTAATATGGTCAATTTGATAAGCACACGTCGAAAAAGTCGCCGTATTAAATCAATCAAAATTCTTGCATTCCTCTTTTCAAAGGCTATGCCATCACAAGGATGCTGCCAAAATGTCCGTTAAATGCATTTTCAACTTAAAACATTGAATATGAATATTTTAAGTTGAAAAAAGCGCTTGTAATTATCTTATTAGCCTTAAAAAAATGTTGCCCATTTGTTAATTGTGGCACAGTAGTTGCCTTACACTAAGCACGAACGCTGTTGCCGATGAGATGCTTCGAGTGCGGGCGGTTTCGGAAAAACGAGGATTAATTCTATGTAAGAAATTAAGGTCAATTGCGGCCTTAAGCCCGTGGGCGAGGGACCAGTCCATCTGGGGGGTAGGGCTGGTCTCCTCACCACATTTTGAGTAAGTACCTGATTTCGGACAAACACTAATTACCCCTTATGCTTTCGGTTCAGTCAAAACTTGGTTCTATAATCCTAATCATCATCCATTGCAGCAGCAGGTAGCCGCCTTCTTGGCTTCCTGCTTTTTTTTTGCCTACATACGTCGTTCCTTTGCTTAATGTCCAACACTATCGGTCAGCTTTTCCGGGTTACTACCTTTGGCGAATCGCACGGCACGGCCATTGGCTGCGTAGTAGACGGATGTCCGGCAGGGCTAGAGTTTGATCTTGATTTTATCCAGAAGGATCTTGATCGCCGCCGCCCGGGTCAGAGCAGCATCGTGACCCAACGCAAGGAAAGCGACACCGTGCAGGTGCTCAGCGGTGTGTTTGAAGGTCGTACCACGGGCACGCCCATAGCCTTTCTCATCCCCAATGAAGACCAACGCAGCCGCGATTATGAGCACCTCGCCAACGCTTTCCGTCCCAGCCATGCCGACTACACCTGGCAAGCCAAATTCGGTCACCGCGACTACCGGGGTGGCGGACGCAGCAGCGCCCGCGAAACTGCCGCACGGGTAGCCGCAGGCGCCCTGGCAAAATTGCTATTGCGCGCACAAGGCATTGAAATTCAAGCCTTCGTGAGTCAGGTAGGGCATTTGGAATTGAAAAAACATTACACAGAACTCGATCTCACCTGCACCGAAACCAACGACATCCGTTGTCCAGATCCTATCATGGCCAATAAAATGATTGCGCTCATCCGGAAAGTCCGAAAAGAGGGCGACACCATCGGAGGAGTAGTGAGCGCCGTGCTGCGCGGCTGTCCGCCAGGCCTTGGTGAGCCCGTATTTGATAAATTACAGGCCGATCTTGGCAAGGCAATGCTCAGCATCAACGCCGCCAAAGGCTTTGAATACGGATCTGGTTTTGCCGGGGTAAAAATGAGAGGCTCGGAGCACAATGATTTGTTTAGGGTGGAGAATGTTGAGGGTTTAGGGTTGGGTGTTGAGCCCCGCCCCTCCACCCTCACCAACCACTCCGGTGGCATCCAGGGCGGCATCTCCAATGGCATGGATATTTATTTTCGGGTGGCCTTCAAGCCTGTAGCGACCATTATGCGCGATCAGGAAACCCTTAACGCCGAGGGCGAAACGGTGACCCTCAAAGGCAAGGGCCGACACGATCCTTGTGTCGTGCCTCGTGCGGTACCGATCGTGGAAGCGATGGCTGCGCTGGTCTTGGCCGACCATTTATTGAGGGCCAAAGCGAACCAGGTTTAGGCTCAATTACCACGGTATTTCTACAGACGTTTCGCCGCGATGCTTATCCAAAAATCACCTTAAAACACTCATTTTCAACACAATATGGCTACCGATCACACACCATTGGACGCTCCCTACACTTCAAATCAGGCTCAAAAACGGCGCGGCGTATTGCGTGTTTTTCAAATACTCGGCTGGGGAATTGAGGGCCTTTCAGGTTTGATTATTTTAATTGGTATGTTTTTTAAAGCCGAATCCTGGGAGGGTGGATTCGAACTTCTCATCATTGGGTTCAGTAGCCTGATCCTACTTTATTTAGTTTTGCTCTGGGCCATTACCGGTAGCAGAAGTTGGCTTCAGGGCCTGTTGACCTTACCGGTAGGCCTGGCTATGGTTTTAGGAATATCCTCTGTATTATTTCGTTGGGAATCATGGCAAGGAGCTTCCGAGATGGCGATCCTGGGCTTTTTAATGCTGTTGGTTGGATTAGGTGTAACGTTGATATTTACGATGATCCGGTATCAAAAATCTACCAACAAGCCATTTTACGGGCACTTATTGGTGCGAATGGTCCTTGCAACTTTAATTACTGCTCCAGGTTTTTTCAATGCATTTTAAGATGATCAACTTACTCTCCGACACCGGCACCAGGCCAACGCCGGAAATGCTTAAGGCAATGTGGTCTGCTGAGGTGGGCGACGACGTTTTTCGCGAAGACCCCACTGTGAATGCTTTGGAGGCAAAGTGTGCCGCGCTATTCGGCCATGAGGCCGCATTGTTTTGTCCAAGCGGTACCATGGCCAATCAGATCGCGCTTAAAGTCCACACCCGTCCTTTAGACGAGGTGATCTGCGACGAAATGAGCCACATTTACCAGTATGAAGTCGGGGGCTATGCATTTCATTCAGGCATAGCGGTCAATCTTCTAAGGGGCGATAACGGCATTCTAACCGCAGAAATGGTGGAAGCAGCCATCCGGCCACGCCAGGATTGGCTGCCACGCAGTACGCTGGTGGTCATTGAAAACACCTGCAACAAGGGCGGGGGAAGTATTTACCCTTTGAACCGCATTCAGGAAATTCGCAGCGTATGTCAAAAAAACAGTCTTGCGCTCCATCTGGACGGCGCCAGGATTTTCAATGCGCTGGTTGAAACAGGCGATTCCACCGCCAGCATCGGCGCGGAAGTGGACAGTATTTCTATTTGCTTATCCAAAGGCCTGGGCGCGCCCGTAGGCTCCGTGCTGATTGGGAATCAGGCATTTATCGCCGATGCGCGGCGGGTTCGAAAAGCCATGGGCGGCGGAATGCGCCAGGCAGGTTACCTTGCAGCAGCAGGCATCTACGCATTAGACCATCATGTGGAACGCCTGCTCGACGACCACGCCAACGCCCGCCAATTGGCTGATGCACTGGCCCAACTCCCCTGGGTGACCAACATTCGCCCGGTGCAGACCAACATCCTGATCTTCGATCTGGTATCGCCGCGAACGCCCACTGATTTCCTTGCTTACTTGAAACAAAATGGGGTAATCGCTTCAGCTTTTGGTCCGCAGACCATACGTTTTGTCACGCATCTGGATGTTACACGGGAAATGCTGGAGCGGGCGATTGAGGTTATAATGGGGTATTAATTTGATAATTGGATAATGTGATAATAGAGCACTGGCCCGGCATCTTAATATTCAATTATCAAATTATCACATTATCCAATTATCCAATTTCCATCTCAATTCTTCGCCGGGTCTGCCATTTTCTGGACAGCATCCTGAATACCCTTCGCTTCTTCAGCATATCGGTTTGCGGATTCAATGTAGTCTTTCAATTGATCAGCATTGGGGCCAGCAGCGCCTCCAGACTCTTGCGTTGCGTTGGCAGCCGTGGGCGTGTTTGCCGCTTTAATTTCGTTGAGCATTCCGGTTTGCTTTTCGATCATGCCCTCAAGTGTGGTGTACATCATATCAATATCCGCCGACCTTTCTTTTTTTATCTGGGCAGGCAGTGCATCCACTTGCTTTCGAAGCTCCTCCATATCTTTTACACCAGAGGCAAGGTTGTCAGTGACTTCCTGAATGAGTTCGGGCGTGATTTTTAAAGGTGCTTCTGGCGCCTTGGACACAGCAAGATCTGACAATGGGCTGTCT
>JAUSMG010000266.1 GCA_030645295.1 Saprospiraceae bacterium
GTTCATAGTTCATCGTTTATCGTTTCTACTTCCTGCCACAGTTGCTTTATCCGTGTTCCCCAGGTGTTGGAATTTGCCACTTCGGTGCGGATTTGAACGAGGTAAGCATTGTTTTCTGCCAATGCAGTTTCAATTTTCTGAAGAAACTCCTCGTGACTTTCAGCAAGGTAAGTGCAGTGGGCGAAAGTACGGATGTCATTTGAAAAACTGGTGGTGACCACGGGTTTCCCGGCAGCGAGATATTCGTTGATTTTAAGGGGATAAATGCTGAATGTCAGGGTGTTGCACAAGAATGGGATCAGTGCGCAGTCCATATATTGAACCAAGGGCGGCAATTCTTCCAGCCGACGGCTTCCGGCAAAAACGACGTTTGGGAGCTTGTCCAGTCCAATTTCAGCGGGCTCCAGGCTGTTTACCGGGCCGACCAGCAACAGGGTCTTTTCGGGAAAATGAAGTGCGATCTTTTTCAGCAAAGCATAGTCAATGCGCAGTTCGTCGAGGTTGCCGATGAAGCCAATGACTTGCCCGGGTCGATCCTTGAGTTCAGCAGGGCGCTGGTATTTTTCGGTGAAAACCTTATGAAAAACGGATACCTCCGCTGCGTTGAAAAAGGTGAAGATGCGGCTTCCGCTGTCTGACGACTCCAGGTCGTCTGACCGCGGTGGCGATGATGCTTTCGGCCTACGTTTACTAAACTTCAGAAGTTTAGTAAACGTTTTTTCACGACCAAGTGCCTCTTCTTTCAGGCGCTTTAAGTTGGTGGAAGTTACGAAGACAAGGTCAGCGTTTCTACACGCGTCATTTTCCAAACGCTCCCCATGCCGGGCGGTATAGGCGTTTTGGGTGATGTCATCAACGCAGTGGTAAATACTGGCTTTAGCGCCCATTTTGGCCGGAAGCCAGCCCGCATAAAACGGGTCGTAGCAATTGATAAAGAGGAAATTGTAAAAATTATACTTGCGCACCGCCCGACCAATGGAGCGCAATACGATGCCGTTGTTGAGCCTTTGGAAAAAATCGTAAATTTTGCCTGGTGGCAGCCAGTTGATCGGCAAAGTCGGAGGAGGAGTTATGGCCACAAAATTTTCAGGAATAGCATCCAGATGCTCATAACGATTCCGGAAGCTCAGCAAATGCCAGAGACGCTGGCGAAGCATGGAGTCGCCGTTTTTGAGTCCTGCGAAAATGTCTTTCCAGGAATAAGGGTGATTCACGTAGAGCACCCGCACGTTTTTTGCCAACTCCTTCGCCATTGAAAGCGAAATGGAGGAGTAAGGGTTATCTGTTCGAAAAAGGGAGAAGAAAACTACGTCATGCTCCATGGGTTCGGGTGTCAAAACTGTAACCTTTCATAGGCTGTGGTTATCTATTCAAGCTGATTATCAGGTCAAAGGACGAAAAACGCTTGATTACGGCGGTTATTTTCTCATTTTGTGGCAAAATTCAAACCAATACCATAAACAATGACAGATTTCTTTCCTCTACATTCCTCTGTTCTGGCGAAATCCGGCCTTTTGGCACTGTTGATCTTGTCCGCATGCAAACAAGACAAAACCGCTACGACAGCCCGTGATCCCAAGCAGTACACGATCGAACAGTTCTACAAAACCAAATCCACCGGGGCGGGAGTTTTCTCGCCTGATGAGCAAAAACTGCTCGTGCACAGCAACGAAACGGGCATCTTCAACCTCTATGAGATCAACATTGCTGATGGCGCTAAAAAGGCCCTCACACAATCTACAACCGAATCAATTTTTGCTATTAACTATGTGCCTGGCTCAAGAGAGGTGCTTTACTCCTCGGATAAAGGTGGCAACGAAATTGACCACATCTACCTCCTAAAAGCAGACGGAAGCAGTCAGGACCTGACCCCTGGCGAAAAGGAGGTGTCCGGATTTTCGGATTGGGCAAAAGATAAAAAATCTTTTTTCTACACCTCCAACAAGCGCGACGAACGCTTTTTCGACCTATACCAAATGGAGGTCGGAACCTGGAAATCAACGCTTCTTTATGAAAACAAAGACGGTTATGGTACAGACGCTATTTCGCGCTATGGCGACTGGGTGGCGCTCAGCAAGTCCATCACCACTAGCGAGAATCAGTTGTTTCTTTATGACTTGAAAACCAGGCAATTGAAAGAGATTTCAGATCCAGCACAAGCCGGAAAATACAATACCTCTGGCTTTAGTGCCGATGGGAAGACTTTTTTCTACACTTCCGATGTGGGGAAGGAATTCGCCTATCTCATGCAGTATGACCTTGCTACAGCGGATCGCAAAACTGCTTACGAAACCAATTGGGATGTGATGTTCGCCGACCAATCCGAAAACGGAAAATACCAGGTCATTGGCATCAACGAAGATGGCAAAAACAAGCTCATTATCCGCGATGCAAACGGCAAAGACGTCGCATTCCCTGCCATCCCGGATGGCGATGTTACGGCAGTTAAAATTGCTCCCAGCGAGAAAATGATGCGCCTTTCTGTGGGTACTTCCAAATCGCCGAATGACCTCTATGTCTATAATTTTGAAACAAAAGAACTCAAGCGACTCACCAACAACGCCTCCCCGGAGATCAATCCGGATGACCTGGCTACCGCCACTGTGGTGCGGTACAAGTCCTTCGATGGACTGGACATTCCGGCCATTTATTTCAAGCCGCTGAACGCATCGGCCACGAATAAAGTCCCGGCACTGGTCTGGGTGCATGGCGGGCCCGGCGGACAATCGCGGGTGGGCTACAGTTCATTCATTCAATACCTCGTCAACCATGGATACGCCGTTTTGATGGTCAACAACCGGGGCAGTAGCGGCTATGGAAAGTCATTCTACAAAATGGACGACCAGAACCATGGAGAGAAAGATCTGCAGGATTGCATCTATGGAAAAAAGTACCTCCAGTCGCTGGAATACATTGATAAAGAGCGCATTGGCATCATTGGGGGCTCTTACGGTGGCTACATGACCATGGCAGCCATGACCTTTACGCCCAACGAGTTCCAAACCGGGGTCAATATTTTTGGCGTGACCAACTGGCTGCGGACATTGAATTCCATTCCACCTTATTGGGAATCGTTCCGCAAGGCACTTTATGCTGAAATGGGCAACCCGACCACAGCAGATTCTGTTCGTTTACACCGGATTTCACCCTTATTTCATGCGAAAAGTGTGAAAAACCCCATCATGGTTTTACAAGGCGCCAACGACCCGCGGGTGCTCCAGATTGAGTCAGATGAGATCGTGGAAGCGGTCAAGAAAAACAATGTTCCGGTAGAGTACCTCGTCTTCCCGGATGAAGGGCATGGTTTTGTGAAAAAAGAGAATGAAATGAAAGGATATAGTGGGGTGCTGGCCTTTTTGGACAAGTATTTGAAAGCGCCGGCGCCAGTCAAACAATAGATTGGTTATTTGGTTATTTGGGGATTTGGTTATTTGAAGGGCTCCGCATATGGTTTTCCGAGTGCTTGAATAACCAAATCCCCAAATAAACAAATAACCATCCTACACTACTCACTATTTCCCCAATCACCTAATCCCGTCCTGCGCGCCGCCTTTTTTTCTGAATTCTTTTTTTTACTTTTCAAGCGTTTTGCGATCACAGATTGTGGCACCCGCGTAATCTTCCGTCGTTTGGGTTTGTGCAGGGCTTTTTCAATCAAACGAATCAGCTTTTCCTCGGCTAAGTGCTTGTTCATCAATTGCGAACGCTCCGTTTGGTTCGTAGTGGCGAGGATTCCTTCGGAAGAGATGTGTTTGGTAAGTTTTTCAAAAACCAGTGCTTTCTCTTCCTGAGAGAGCGCCTGCGAAGCGGCCACGTCGAGCAATGCTTCGGCTTTGGTCTCCACTTTGTTCACGTTTTGTCCGCCGGTGCCACCGGAGCGGGCCGTTCGGAAGGAGATTTCTGTTTTAAGGAGCTCGATATTCATGGTAAAAGTTTTTGCACCAAAGCGTTTTTGGAGGAATGAAGTTCCAAAGGTCTTGAATTTCGCCATTCCGCGCCAAAGCATGTTACTTACTCCGTGCCGAGTCCCAGTCATTCACCACTTTTGGGCTGAAATAATTTTGTCCAAAAATGAAAAAACGACTTTTACTCGGTTTATCCGCTTTAACCGCCATAGCCTTGGCGACGGCGGTTTATTTTGCAAACAATCCTCCCGAAAAAGAGAAACACTCGCCTTCGCAAGCGGGTTCAGCCTTTCTCTACTGGGGCATGGCCCGTACCTTCCCCGACGGTCAGTTTCACACAGAAAAATATACCGAAGCCCTTGCACAAATGCGCCTGGCTGCCCAACTCCGGGACGAACGCAGTCCTACCTGGGAAGACCTGGGCCCGAAAAATATCGGGGGACGAACCTTGTGTCTTGCCATCAACCCGCTGGATACCAATATTTTATGGCTCGGTAGTGCATCGGGTGGCATTTGGAAAAGTACCAGCGCCGGACGTGGCGTGAACGCCTGGCAACGGGTGGAAACGGGTTTTGCGGTACTCGGCGTGAGTGCCATCGCGCTCGATCCAGGCAATCCGAACATCGTCTACGCCGGCACCGGTGAAGTGTATAATGTGGAAAACTCTGCCCCAAACGTGGCCATCCGTGTAACGCGCGGTACCTACGGCATTGGAATTCTGAAAAGCGAAGACGGCGGCGCTACCTGGAAAAAAAGCCTCGACTGGGGTTACGGACAATTGCGCGGCGTGCAGGACATTAAGATCAATCCATTGCGACCTTCCACCATATTTGCCGCTACCACACAAGGGTTGTTGCGCAGTTGGGATGCTGGTGCGAGCTGGCACACCATCCACAACAAACGCATGGCCGTAGACATCGAGATCGATCCCACGGATACCAGCCGGATATTCGTTACCCACGGCTCCCTGGATGATCAGGATGTGAGCGGGATCTACCGCTCCTTCAATGGAGGGACTAATTTTTTCAAACTTACCACCGGGTTACCCGCTACTTTTTCCGGGAAAACACTGCTGACGCTTTGCCCCTCGCAGCCCAGCGTGCTCTATGCTTCTGTGGGCGAGGCGTTTTCCCAAAACGGGCTTTATAAAACCATAAACGGCGGCAGCACGTGGAGCAATGTGAGTACCGAGGATGTCAGCAAATACCAGGGCTGGTATTCACACGACGTAGCAGTGCATCCAAGCGACCCGAATACTTTTGTATGGGTGGGCATAGATGCCTGGAAATCAACGAACAGTGGCGCTTCTGTAAATCAAAAATCATATTGGTACAAATGGGATTTTGGATACGTCCCGGCGGGCGGTTCTGAAGGTCCGCCGGATTATGTACACGCTGATATTCACCGGGCTTACTATGTGCCCGGCGATGA
Source organism: Saprospiraceae bacterium (assembly GCA_030645295.1). Taxonomy (GTDB): domain Bacteria; phylum Bacteroidota; class Bacteroidia; order Chitinophagales; family Saprospiraceae; genus M3007. Next base: position 5,337 of record JAUSMG010000266.1, read on the forward strand.
AAACAAGGTTTATTTGGTCACCGATGGCGGCCTTTTTGTCTCCTACGATGGCGGCGAAACCTGGGAAGGGCGCAATGGCGGTTATCAGAGTCAGCAGTTTTACGCCAATCTTGGCAATTCGACGTCCAATTCAGAGTTCAGTATTGGCGGGATGCAAGACAACTCCACGGCCATTTATTACGGCGATCCTTCCTGGACGCGGGTACTGGGTGGCGATGGCGAATGCGCGGCCATCAATCCTGAAAACGATCAGATCATGTACGGGTCTTCGCAGTACCTCAATTTGTATAAAAGCATCAACGGGGGGCAAAGCTGGTACGGAATCGGCAATGAGATCTCCGGAAACGCAGCATTTAATGGCCCTTTTGAAATCGCACCCTCTGATCCTGACATCATGTACGCAGGTGCTCAAGCGCTCTGGCGTTCTGATGATGGTGGGGAGAACTGGTATGATGTCACGGGTTCGATAGCCCAGGGCGATGTGATTCTGACCATCGCGATCAATCCCGAGAATCCGGACCTGGTGTATTGCAGCACTGCACCAACTTCGACCAACCAAGCCCGGGTCTTCGAGGTGGATGCTGCCAATTTTACCGTTACGCAAGTGACGGGTCTGCCAAACCGGCTTTGTATGGATATTGCTTTTGCACCCGGGCTGGAAAGTTCGCAATACGACGTGTATGCGGTTTTCGCAGGCTTTAATACGCAACACGTTTGGCGCTCGGAAGACGATGGGGATACCTGGGCCGCTATTGACAATGGCTTGCCTGATGTGCCGACCAACTCTATTTTGGTTGATCTCGGTACAGGCCATCTTTATGTTGGAAATGACCTGGGCGTTTGGCATTCCTCCAACGGCGGGGCTACCTGGGATGTTTACTCCGCTGATGCCCCGCAAGCCATGCTCGCTATGCACCTCAGCATTGCTCCAGACAATAAGCTCCGCGTGGCTACCTATGGACTTGGCGTTTGGCAGACAGATTTGGCAGTGGCATCCAAAACCACCGAAGCGGATGTGGCAATTTCCATTCATGGGCTTCGCCCGAATCCGGCTTCCGAGCAAACTGTACTTGATTTTTCTTTGATAAAAGAGGAGAAGATCACGATCAAAGTGCTGGATATCAATGGTAAATTGGTTTGGAATGGCAGTCCGGAACGATTGGCTGCCGGAGAGTATTCCAGGTCAATTCCGTTGGGCGATTTGACTTCTGGAACTTATGGGGTAGTGCTGGAAGCAGCCAATAGCAAGATTGGGCGTATTTTAGTGGTTGGACAGTAGACATATCAGCGCGGATGACGCGGATTTTCAAACGCGGATTTGAGCAGATCACTTTTAAAATCCGCGTTTGAAAATCCGCGTCATCCGCGAGCCTACCTCAAATGAGATTCGCTTGAATTGTTTAGTGTAAGGTTCTTCAAACTTCCGACCTTTGCATTTCAAACCAATTGGTGGCAAATATTGTTTAAGCCCTCCAATTCAAGAAATAATGAGCAAGCACGGAAAAGCATTGGTCGCCATGTCGGGCGGAATAGACAGTACAGTTGCCGCAGTCATGCTACATGAAGAAGGCTGGGAAGTCATTGGCGTGACCATGAAAACCTGGGATTACGCCACCAGCGGCGGTTCTAAAAAAGAGACGGGCTGCTGCTCCCTCGACAGCATCAACGACGCGCGTCAAGTGGCGGTAAAACTTGGTTTTCACCATTTTATCGTGGACATCCGCGAGGAATTCGGTGATTATGTGATCGACAATTTTGTGGACGAATACATGGCCGGGCGCACCCCCAATCCATGTGTGCTGTGCAATACGCACATCAAATGGAACAGTCTCTTGCGCCGCGCCGATATGCTCGATTGTGAATTCATAGCCACAGGGCATTACGGACTTATCAACGAGCTTGACGGCCGCAAATACATCTCCCGTGCCAAAGACCGGCAGAAGGACCAGAGTTATGTGCTCTGGGGCCTGAGCCAGGATTGTCTGAACCGCACCCGAATGCCGCTCGGCCCGTTCACCAAGCCCGAAGTGCGCCAAATGGCCGCCGAGCGCGGCTGGGACGAACTGAGCAAAAAAGCGGAGAGCTACGAGATCTGTTTTGTGCCCGATAACGATTATCGGGGCTTCCTGCGCCGCCGGATCGACGGGCTGGACGAACAGGTAGCGGGCGGAGTTTTCATAGATTCTCAGGGCAAGGTTTTGGGCAAGCACGAGGGCTATCCCTTCTATACGGTTGGGCAACGCAAAGGCCTCGGCATTGCACTCGGCGAGCCTATGTTTGTCACCGAAATCCGCCCCGACACCAACACGGTGGTGCTGGGCCGCGAAGACGATCTCGTGCGCAACAGCATGATGGTCGGCAAGGTCAATATGATGAAATACAAGGACTTACCCACCGAAGGTCTGGAGGTAGTGACCAAAGTTCGTTACCGCGATGGGGGTGCTTTAAGCACCATAACCCCCTCCCTTCAAGGGGAGGGCAGGGGTGGGGTTGAAGTAATTTTCCATGCCAATGTGAAGGGCATTGCGCCGGGTCAAAGTGCGGTGTTTTTTGATGGCGATGACGTTGTGGGGGGAGGGATTATTTATGGGAGTAGCAGGTAAGAACATTCATGGGCATAGCCCCGACACTGGGCGCTCAATACCATCGTGACCAATTTCATATTCTGTTTGGTTTGAAGGTGCTTTTTCTGTAAAATCCGCAATCCAATTGCGGATTTTACAGATTTTGTTTTTAAAGACAAACTACAAAATCCCCGATATTTCGCCCTTCAAATACATCGCCATGCCCGCACCAGATTTCTCCAAACTTCAATTCGATCCGACGCTTAGAACTATGAACGATGAACTAGGAACGATAAACACCCCCGTTCATCGTTCATCGTTCATCGTTCATCGTTACACCGCAGGTGTACCCCCCTACCTCGGCGGTCCCTACTCCACCATGTACCTCACCCAGCCCTGGACCATCCGGCAGTACGCCGGGTTTTCCACCGCAGAGGCGAGCAATGCTTTTTACCGCCGCAACCTAGCCGCCGGGCAAAAAGGTCTGAGCGTGGCCTTTGATCTCGCCACCCATCGCGGCTACGATTCTGACCACCCCCGCGTGGAAGGCGACGTGGGCAAAGCAGGCGTGGCCATTGATTCTGTGGAGGATATGAAAGTCCTCTTCGACCAAATTCCGCTGGGTGAAATGTCGGTGTCCATGACCATGAACGGGGCGGTCATTCCCATCATGGCCTTTTACATCGTGGCGGCGGAAGAGCAGGGTGTTCCACCCGAAAAACTATCTGGCACGATCCAGAATGATATTTTGAAAGAATTTATGGTGCGCAACACCTACATCTACTCACCGGGTCCGAGCATGCGCATCATCAGCGATATTTTCTCGTACTGTGCCGGTAAGATGCCAAAATTCAACTCGATCAGCATTTCCGGCTACCACATGCACGAGGCGGGCGCGCCTGCTGAAATCGAACTGGCCTACACACTCGCCGACGGACTCGAGTACATCCGCGCAGGCATCGCAGCGGGACTGGACATTGACGAATTTGCGCCGCGACTTTCCTTTTTCTGGGGCATCGGGATGAACCATTTCACCGAGATCGCAAAACTCCGGGCCGGACGTATGTTGTGGGCCAAAATGGTGAAGCAGTTTGAGCCAAAATCAAACAAGTCTTTGATGCTCCGCACCCACTGCCAGACCTCTGGCTGGAGTCTCACGGAGCAAGACCCCTTCAACAACGTTGCGCGTACCTGTATCGAAGCCATGTCGGCGGTGTTGGGCGGCACGCAGAGTTTGCATACCAATTCTTTCGACGAGGCCATGGCTTTGCCCACGGATTTTTCGGCCAAAATCGCCCGCGACACGCAGATTTTTATCCAAAAGGAAACCGATGTTACCCGCGCCATTGACCCATGGGCGGGGTCTTATTTTGTGGAACAACGGACCACAGAACTGGTAGAAAAAGCCTGGGCTTTGATGCAGGAAGTAGAGGAACTGGGCGGTATGGCCAAGGCCATCGAACAGGGTTTACCCAAACTCCGCATCGAAGAAGCCGCAGCCCGCAAGCAAGCACGTATTGATTCCGGCGAAGAAAAAATTATCGGGGTCAATATCTTCCAGGTCACAGACAATGAGCGATTTGAGATACTGGAAGTGGACAACACAGCCGTTCGGGAAGGCCAGATCCTGCGCTTGCAGGATTTGAAAAAAAACCGGGAAGAAAGGTCTGTAACGGCTGCTTTAACTGCAATAGAACAAGCTGCAAATAACGGTTCCAACCTCCTGGAAACCGCCATTATAGCCGCCCGCGCCCGCGCCACGCTCGGAGAAATTTCTTCGGCCATGGAAAAGGCTTTTGGCCGTTACATTGCTACAACAAAATCAATTTCAGGCGTTTACGCTGCCAACATGAGCAAAAACGAAGACTTTGAAAAAGCCCAACGCCTGACCGACGCGTTCGCCGAGCAGGAGGGCCGCCGTCCACGCATCATGGTCGCCAAACTCGGCCAGGACGGTCACGACCGGGGCGCCAAGATCATCGCCACGGCCTTCGCCGATCTTGGTTTTGATGTGGATATCGGGCCACTGTTTCAAACCCCCGCAGAAGCTGCTAAACAAGCGGTGGAAAACGATGTGCATATTCTCGGCATTTCATCGCTGGCCGCTGGCCACAAAACACTGGTACCGCAGACGATTGCTGAACTCGAAAAGCTGGGTCGCGGGGATATCCTCGTCGTGGTAGGCGGTGTGATTCCGCAACAGGATTATGAGTTCCTAAGGGAGGCAGGTGCTGCGGCTATTTTTGGGCCGGGGACGGTGGTGGCGAAGGCGGCAATGGAGTTGCTGCGAGTGTTGATGGCTTAATGTTACAAACCACCCGATACCCCACCCCCTTCAAAGTCAAAATCTGCACCCCCGGATCTTCCTTCAAATATTCTCGCAGCCGGGTCACATACACATCCAGATTCCGCGAATTGAAAATAGAATCATGCCCCCATACCTGTTTCAGAATCTCCCGGCGCTCCACAATGGCGTTGGGTTTGGAAGCCAGCATTTCCAGGAGTTGGGTTTCGCGGTGGGAGAGCTGGCGTGGCGGTTGCGTGTCCAGATGCAGTTGCTGGCGTTCTGGCTGAAAAAGAAAGCGGCCCAGCCGGATGCCATCGGCTTGTGCAATTGGGGCAGGGGGATTTCCTTTCGTAAGATTGACGAGATTTTTGATGCGGACGATGAGTTCTTCCTGGCTGAATGGCTTGCGGAGATAGTCGTTGCCGCCGGAATCAAAGCCTTGCAGCACGTCTTCCGTTTGGCTTTTTGCGGTCAGG
>JAUSMG010000267.1 GCA_030645295.1 Saprospiraceae bacterium
CCAACGGACATGAGCATCAGCATAATGATCAGCGTTTTCTTGATTGTAAACATGCGGAAAAAGGTTGAATAACTGAATTTGTAACCTTTAAGGGGGGGGACGGCAAGGTATTTATTAAAAATGCAAGCGACGAAAGTATAAGAACTGTTTCGTGCACGGGGATCAATAATTGCTTTTGATATTTAGAAGACAATTTTAGTGTTAATGGCTTCAAAACAAAGTAGCCTTTTTTGCGCCGGGCATCGCAAGAAAGGCTACCTGTATATTTTGGTTAAAACTATTTATACCCTCCACTCAAATTCGCTCCCAGACCACCCATTTCACATCCAAACCGGTCTTCAAACACAAGAAATAAATGCCTGGTGGCAAATCGAGCGTGTTGATCTCCCATTGTTGCTGATTCTCCAGGTCTGTCAAGGTTTGAGTAGAAAAGCATTGACCAGTTACGGTCATTATCCGCAAAATGGCATGCGGAGCAGGCGCGCCAGCATAACGCAACATCAGGTGGTCTGTTCCCGGATTGGGTGCTACCGTAAACTGGAAGGGTTGCAAAGGGTGAATGCCATTGGGCTCCTCCCGTTCGCCGATCTCAGGGTCGGTCAAACCCGGGCCTTCCGTGCAAGAGCTGCTTTGTCCTGAGCATAGACTGGTGGCCACTGTATTGCCCACAGGTTCGGGATAAACATTTGACCAGCAATAGTACAAACGAAGCGTTTGAGTGCTCCCGTTGCTGGACTTGATCTGCCAGTTCAAGGTGCTATTGTCTACAAAGTGAATGTTGGCAAAAAAAGTGGTAGGGGTCATAGCGATTCCATTGAGCATACACATGGGGATGTTTATGCCATTTGTAGGCAGATTGGTCAAGGTTATTTGTTCGTTCAGGTTGATCTGATCGACTTCAATTTCATAATAATTATCCCCTGAAGGATTGCAGCCTGACATGGTGTGTGAGATTCGACGGAAGGAACCAATGTTAGGACAAGTACTGGATACTACGGTAATTACAAGGGCTGGCGTATACATAAATCCTGTACAAATGCTGCGCTTGGCGCCCCTACGGTAGTGGGTGGTTTGTGTAAGGCTCGGCGGATTGAAGCTAAGCCCGGTAGCGCCAGAGATGTCAGAAAAATTAATATTATCTGCAGATTGTTGCCATTGATATTCAACGAATCCACCACTTCCTCCTGAAGCGGCTGCGGTACTATTAATACTGGCCGGATCAAATGGGCTATTCCCACTATTGGGGTTGGGTACTTCAATTGCGCCCGGATTGGTGATATTGGGGCAAGCATTGCAGGATTCAAGCCGAATAAAAGCCGGGCTTCTGCGAATGTTTTGGAGCGTGATGCTGCCACACATTGGGTTCGTAACGGCCTCAAAAGTTTGACCTGGTGCTGCGCTTTCAGCAAAATTTTGGGCCATCGTTGTAGCTACGGTGTATTCCGCAGGAAAAACCCCGGTCCATTGAAGGTTTATCATGACGGGGATATTCTCCTGAATATTGGCGTCATTGGTTTGCTGTGGAGACCAGAAAACGAGATACGGATCGGTGCCATCGGGTTTAGCGATGAGGATGACGTATGCTTCCGCATCTTCTGCCAGTGCCTTGTAAAACACATGATCGCCAAAACGAGTCTTCATGTCGAGCATACCAAACCATGCCGGTTTAGGGCTGGCCCCATATATTTCCAGAGGAGAGGACCATACTCCATTTTTTCCTTGTCGCCAAAAGCCGGAAGTACCGTACAGGCCGTCATATCCAGGAGCACCTTCGCTGGCGCTGTCGAAGGCGTTGTAAAAAAACACCTTTTCATAATGATACCGGCTGTGCAGGAACAAACCCCGCAGCAAGTAATTTGATTGTGTCTTCTCCCCTACCCCAACCGTTGGATGACTATCATAGCCAAACTCAGTACTCCACAAACGGGTATTTTGTAACACCCCTGTGGAATTGTTTTGATTGGCATCCAGCCAGGCGGCCAGGTTTATAATTTGCAAAGCCTCTGAATTGGGATCTTCCGGATGGGTCCATTGCGTGGTGCCGGATTTGAAACTATAAGGATGAACATCAATAGCATCCAGATCTTTTAGTACATCACAATTCGTAAGTTCCAGATAATCCCCAATAAAATCATGGCGTTCAAGTGCACCGCTGCAATTGGAGAAATCCCGCAAAAATGAAGCGCAATGACTTTCGCGATATGCCTGAAAGGCACCTGCGACCAGTTTCATGCGCCATCCGCCATGTGCTTTTGGGCCGTATTTGCTTACAAAGGCATTTCTGGCGCCTATCAGCAGGCTGTGGTAGTCCGCTTTTACGGGATAATCCCAAAGTTCATTACCAACTTGAAAATTTGACACCAACATTTGGATGCCAACCCCATTTACCGGGGCAAACTGGTCAATATAAGTTTTGGTGTAGTTTTCAAAGGAATTCATGATGCCGGAAGGGCCTGAATTGGACCAGTCGCTTTCCTTGTAAATTTTTTCTTTCCAGCTTTGTGGCCAGTATTGCAAAATTTCAGTCGCCCCGGTAATATTGGTGAAACCATGCTCCCGATATTTCGAATAAAAGGATTTGTGCCGTGCCGTATGCGCAGGTGTGCCTTCCGGATTCGTGTCCTTGGGTTTGATGTTTTGATCGTAGCTGCCGGGAGAGATATTAAAATCCTCATCCATGGTGTGGAAGTTCCGCAGTTGAGGAGTGAGCTCGAATATTTGATTTTCTTGTTCGTTTTGGAAGGAGCGAAAGATCAATCCACCATCATTGACTCCAATCATGGACCCAAAACTAAAGGCGCTTGGACGATTCAGTTTGCTGTTGAGCAACATTATATCATTGGAGCTCATGTTTTTGCCCGCATTCTTATTCGACAGGCAAGGGCCTGCTAATTCCGGTTCTGTTGTGAAAGTGACCGGAGGAGAAAACCCGCTATTGCCGGAGGAGCAAATTGCCTGTATTTGAACCTGGTATACCGTTGAATGGGTCAACGGTGGGTTCAAAAGATAGCTGGATGCTGGAACATTGATTCCCCCATTGGTCCAGTTGCCGGTAACACCTTGCCGGTACTCTACATTGTATCCTAAGCCTCCAGACACAGCAAGCAAGTCAATCAGGGCACTCGTGACCGCAGATGAAATAGATGGCGCAGCAGGCGTTGCACATGTAGAAGCAGTACTAACCGTGTACTGTTTGTACAACCCGGAAGTCGCGCTACAATTCCGTTTAATTTCAACCTGATAAGTCCCGGGTGCCACGCCACCGATTGAATATGGGGAACTCAGCAATGATATTGCCCCTGGAGGTACCATCCAGTCTCCTGAATTACCCATACGATAACGGAGGGTGTGGCTGCCGTAGGAAGTCCAACTTATCAGAATATTACTGCCTGCTGTATTGACAAGCACCCCTGCGGGTATATTGTTACAACTGCCAGAACTGTAGGATGTGACGCCATTGATGGCTGCGCTCCAGGCCGAGGTGGATCCCCCACATTTGGTGCGAATTTCTATCTTGTATTGGGTGTTCTTCCGCAACCCACGCAGGGTGAATGGGATAGGGCCACAATTATCCACGATGGTTTTATCGTCAGGATTGGCGGTTTCCCAGTACCTGATCTGGTATTGCGTGGCATTGGATACGGGCGTCCATTTTAGGACGAGCGCAGTAGAGGTTTGTGGAGGCGTCAACCAAAGTGAGGCAGGAGCATCACATTGGGCGTGCGAAAACTGTGCAGCGGCCAGCAGCATGGACATAGATATCCATGGGGCCAATTTTTTGTAAGGATTCACTACGAAGGACGATTAGGTGATTAAAAATTCATGCTGAGGTAGGCTCAGGATGCAGCTAAGAGGCATTACGCTACTTTTGCTGGGCAAATGTATAAAAACATTAGAAAGGGTACACATTTTCCGGAGCAGAAACCGGGTTTAGTTCTTTGATATATCGGAAAAGAAAAATGGAGGGGAAATTTGTGTTACTCACGCATAAATCCCCCCTTCCATGCGCCGAAGCGCCCACAAAGATATTCTCAATTTTTTGCAGCAGGTTATACCTGGGGCTCGTAATGGTCAGATGCAAAGACGATTTTGCCTGATTATGAGTGGAAGGTGGCGTGAGGATGGGTGATTACGATTAGTAAGCCAAGTAGTCGCTTACAAAATCTCTACCAAAAATAAAAATAAAAAAGGCTAACCATTTAAAAATCAAATAGTTAGCCTTTAATTAGTGGTCTCAGCGGGAATCGAACCCACATCTAAAGTTTAGGAAACTTCTATTCTATCCGTTGAACTATGAGACCATTTTGAACGATGAACGATGAACGATAAACTATGAACTGGCGCAAAGATACCGTTTTGGAGTTCATAGTTCATCGTTCATAGTTCATCGTTCCTTTCATCGTTTGGGCGCGGCTGCCGAGCTCGATGACCTGCAAATCAAAGATCCTGCCTGCTTCGATGCTGAAACGAACGAGTGTTTTCACTTTATGCCAGCCTTCGTTGCCACAGGCGCCCGGGTTGATGTGCAAAAAGCCCAGGGTTTTGTCGGGCATCACTTTTAAAATGTGAGAATGACCGCTGATAAATAGTCCGTTGGTTGGAGGATCCTCTCTTAGAATCTTGCCTACCCGGGGATCGTAACGGCCGGGGTATCCACCAATATGGGTCATAAAAACGGGTACCCCTTCACAATCAAAACGCAGGTCAAGGGGCATTTCAGCCCGGATCTTGGCGCCGTCAATATTGCCATAGACTCCACGCAATGGCTTGAAAGCCTTGAGTTTATCGAGTACGGCCTCGTTTCCGAAATCGCCGGCATGCCAGATCTCGTCGCATTCAGCGAAGTATTCAAAAACCCTTTCGTCCAGGAAGGAATGGGTGTCAGAAAGTAGTCCGATTTTCATAATATCTTAGGTTAACCGCTCCCCTACTCTACCATCAAATTGCAGCCACGCAATTCTGCCGCATCGGCGCGGCCCAGCACTTCGAAACTGCCGTCGGGAAAAACGCGGCCAAGGTCCTCGGTCTGGATAAAACTGCAGGTGTCCAGATTGGCCAGGTCGATTATATTCAGTACCCCGGTCCGGCCTGGCGCCACCAGGCAAAAGGGATCGTTGAGTTCAGTTGTAATGACACGCATGGTTTGTGCCGGCTGGAACCGCGTACCGCCCAATGCATATGCCTGCGAAAAAAGTTCGGTCATCCCATATTCTGAATGTATGTTTTCCTCCCCGAGTGCGATCTTTAGGATCTCGTGTAATTCCGGACGGGTTAGTTCTTTTCGGCGACCTTTCATGCCGCCGGTTTCCATGACCGTGATGTCTTTAAGATCCATCGGGTATTTTTCTGCAAAATCGAGCAATGCAAAACTTACCCCGAGCAGAAGTGTTTTACAACCCTTTGATTTACAAGTGTTCAGGCGCGTTTTTAATGCATCAAAATCATTCAGGAAAAATCCGCTTTCTTCGTGTCTGGAGTTTCGAATGAAAAAATCTGCCATAGCGACCAACGAAGACCCGCCGCGCTCCAGATAAGCGGGCAATAAGGCCAAAATGGCCCATTCTGAAGGGTCGCCGTAGTATTGGGTAAAGCCTTTACGGGTATTTTCCAGATAAAAATCGAGATTACGCACGGCATGTCGGGAAGGTTTTTGGCCGGTAGTTCCGCTGCTGGTAAATTCCGTTTCAGCCTGCCAATTGCCCGATTTTACCAGATGGGTTTTGAAGAAAGCAATGGGGAGGAAAGGATATTGGATATTGGATGTTGGACGTTGGACGGTGGAACGCCCTAATAAGTCGAGGTACCGGGCAAATACTGGATTGTGGACAGATTGATAGTCAAAAACCGCCTGCGTGGCGGTTTCGAAGTTGGCTTCGTTGAGGTTTGCCAGTAATGGCAATAAATCCGCCCTTTGAGGAGTTTGCATCTTCCAAAAAAAGCCCAACTTTTGGGGCAAAATTAATTGATATGAAAAAACTGCTTCCCTTCGCCGTAGTCGCCTTATTTATCCTGTTCCAATATTGTGTTCAACCGCCCGATTATGCGAATGAACCCGTCATCAAATATATTGGACTTTCTAAGGATACCATCAAACAAGGTACTGGAAATCAAGACTCCATATTTGTTACGTTTTCTTTTACCGATGGCGATGGTGATCTGGGGTATCCCCTGCCTGACGCTACGCCCAGTGTATTTTACCGGGACTCACGCGATTCATTTCCCAAGGACCCTATACAACTTCCTTATGTGGAACCTCAGGGCGCCGGCAATGGCATTTCCGGAGAGATCACCGTGAAACTGCGGACGGTTTGCTGCATTTTCATCACACCGGAAGGGATACCGCTTGCCTGCGAGGATGTGCAAAGCTTCATAAAATTCGACACCTTTTCCTATTTTATCAAGATCCGCGACCGGGCTGGCAACGAAAGCAATGAGATTCGAACCGAAACCATCACCTTGCGCTGTCAATAATCAAGTGGCTTCCACTGTCGGTTTGAAAAAACTAAAAATGGTTTTGCCGTAGTTCCGGACATCAGAAAGGTTGGGGTGGTTCACAAAATCATGGTGCGGATTGTGTTCCATGACAAACAAACCATCCGGCAACAGCAGATTTTTCTCCAGGATCAGATCCGGCAAAGTATCAATGGTCGGCAGTGTATAGGGCGGACCTGCGAAAATATAGTCCCACTGCCCGGTCGCGTTTTCAATAAACCGGAACACATCCACCTGAAAGATCTTGATCTGGTCTTCAATACCCAGTTTTTGGATGGTTTGGCGCACAAAACGCACGGCTTCCGGGAATTTGTCCACATAGGTCACATCTTCGCAGCCCCGCGAAACAAACTCGTAGGAATGGCTGCCTGTACCGCCAAAAAGGTCGAGCACACGAGCATCCTCGAAATCCATTACATTGTTCAGGATGTTGAAAAGCGCCTCTTTCGCCTGATCCATGGTGGGGCGTGTTGGCCACTTGTCGGCAGGCGGGTCAAAACGGCGGCCCCGAAATTTTCCTCCAATTATTCTCATATCAGTAGCCCGGAAAGCTGTTCCGGGGAATTGTTGTCTTACTCAAACAATACTCCGACGTACAAGTTTACACCGAAGCAAGGTCAAACCAGTAATGTGCGGGTATGCTTTTGGCCCCATCCGGCACTTGAAATCCGGTTGGCAGCGGTGGAAAACGCATGGGCCGGACGTAGCGGAGCAGCAATCTAAAAATATCGGAATCCTCTTCCAGGGTCCCGCTCAGGGTTAGCGGAATTACCAGTGGATCCAGGTCGAATTGTTTGTAAGCAAGCAGAATGTAATAAAGCAGATCAGCGGGTTTGGCAAAGTTGAATGTGTTGAAAAACACCAGATTACGTCGCTCAAATACGAAGACTTGCACTTGTTGTCCGCGCAGGTTTGCATACACCGCATAACCATCTATTGGCGCCATGGCATGGTAGGCCCTTAAGAGCGACGCCGCAAGATGATGGATATTTTCGCTGGGAAAATATTGCCCGCAAAGCCTGGTCAGGGATGTTTCTGCTGCCCAAACCAGATAACAGTCAAATGCTTCCAGTTTTTCATAACCATACGTTCGTTCCTCGCCAGCCCGCAAAAGCAATTTGAAGTACTGCTCCAGATTGTGTGGATCAAAAAGGCGACGTGGCACCAGGGTTGAGGCTGCGCTGGACAAGGCGCATAACTTCGAATTAAAGGAAAGTTCCAGCAATCGTTCTGAACCAAATACCTGGCGTAATGCTGACTCGATGGACTGAAAACCTTGCTCCGTCCCGAGCAATTGCCATGACTTTAAAGCCAGCATTCCGCTGTCATTCTTGGCCACAAGCGACACCCCATGCAGGCCAACCACCATACGCATTGCGCTAGAAGTCGCCAATTGAGGAGTCATTAATTCAGATTGAAAAGAATAGACGGGCATTAAAAGGAAGGCCGGAAACCCGAAACCAGCGGCAAAGATGCGCAACGGTTTCAAATTTCCGGCCTTTAATTGGCGTCAGAAGATTGTTTGTATGAAAAACAAACCTAATCTTTTGCCGCTGCAACCGACGATGCGGGTGTCGACGCCGCTGCTGCTGCGCCGATACGGCAAGAGCCATTGTAGCGGGCGCCTTCATCAACCACCATCGTTTTGGCTGTGATATTGCCTTCGATAATGGCAGAATCCATCAAATGCAAGGCCTCTTTGACGTGGATATCGCCCTTTATTTTTCCCTTGATCGCCGCATTGAGGGCTACAATATTTCCCTGAACATAACTGCCGTCGCCCATGACAAAACGTTTATCCACTTTTACTTCACCATGGATGGCGCCATCGAGGCGAACGTTTTCACCACAGGCAAACTTGCCTTCGATCGTGGTGCCTTTGGCGATGACCGTGGTGGCCGCACTGTCTTTGTCATTGAGGGAAGCAACGGTAGAATTGCTTGATTTTGAGTCTTTTGAACTTGAACCGAACATGATTTTGGTAGATTTTACTGATATGTAGATTTTTCGATATGACGGATGGATTACAAAAAATGAAGGCGTTTTACCCATTACAAAGAATCGTGCCAAAGTTAGAAAAGTTACTGGTTTGACAGTACTACTTTTGCGGTCAAATTATGACCACTATACTCGCCATTGAATCGTCCTGCGACGACACCTCGGCTGCCATTGTACGCGACGGAAACGTACTTTCTAACTGTATCGCCAATCAGGAGGCGCATCAATTGTACGGCGGCGTAGTGCCGGAAGTGGCTTCCCGGGCTCACCAGGCCAATATTATACCCGTAGTAGACCTCGCGCTCAAAAAAGCCGGGGTTACAAAGACCGATATTGATGCCGTGGCTTTTACCCGGGGCCCGGGCTTGCTGGGCTCATTGCTTGTGGGTACTTCCTTTGCCAAAGCGTTTGCCTTGAGCCATGACCTGCCGCTCATCGAGGTGAATCATATGGAAGCGCATGTGTTGGCGCATTTTGCGGAAGACCCTAAGCCCCAATTTCCGTTTTTGTGCCTGACCGTGAGTGGCGGACACACCCAGATCGTGCTGGTTCGGGACTTCCTTGACATGGAAATTCTGGGACAAACTCTGGACGACGCAGCCGGAGAAGCTTTTGATAAATCCGGTAAATTATTGGGACTTGGCTACCCTGCCGGGCCACTGATCGATAAACATGCCCGCGAGGGTCAGGCCAGGTTTCCTTTCCCTGAACCCGCTGTTCCAGGACTGGGTTTTAGCTTTAGTGGTTTGAAAACCAGTATTTTATATTTTTTAAAAAAAGAAACTGCGGCAAATCCGAACTTCATCCAGGAAAATCTGGTCGATATCTGCGCCTCGATCCAGGAGATCATCGTGACCATTCTGATGAAAAAACTGCGCAAAGCCGCACGGCAGACCGGCATCCGGGAGATCGCCATTGCCGGTGGGGTAAGCGCGAATTCAGGACTGAGGAATGCGCTCGAAACATGGGGCAAAAAGGAGGGTTGGAATACGTACATCCCTGCGTTTCAGTATTGTACTGACAATGCGGGAATGATCGGAGTGACGGGATACTATAAGTTTTTGGCCGGGGAGTTCTGTGGGCAGGAGGTAGCGCCCTATGCGCGGCAGCAGTAAAAGGGAAGCGCTTTCCTCCAATCTGGCCGCGTTCTCCTGTATAGCCATGTACTTTGTTTGATTAACGGATTTCTTACCCATTATTGGGAGTGGTTCATGCTTCTGCCTGTCTTTTTCGGGCTTTTTCTTGTCTTTTGCGAACGAGTGGAGGTGTTTCATGTTTACTACGATGAGGACTCGTTTGCTGTTTTTGAGGCCTTGAAATTGGATGAAAAATTGCCTGCCCATATTCATTCAAAAGATTGATTTTCAATTCAATAAAAAGAACTTTGTGCAAAAAATACTCGCCGCGCTTCTATTTTTAACCCTACTGTATTCCTGCGAACAACAGCCCTACCGAATGGGCGAGCGGCTTTACAAAACCCACTGCGCCAATTGCCACATGGATGGCGGAGAAGGCTTGGGCGCACTCATTCCACCCTTAAAAGGATCG
>JAUSMG010000190.1 GCA_030645295.1 Saprospiraceae bacterium
TAATTTATATTATGTTAAATAGAAGAAAATCTCCAAGGCGGCTTGATGCAAAGCCACTACATTTGCGCACTTATTCACCAACCCACTCGCATTTGCCTGTTTTTCAATGAAAAACACTTACCACGACCTTGTTGCCCAGACGTTTGATTTCCCTCAAGACGGATTTAGCCTGAAAAACAACCGCTTGTTATTCAACGAGATAGACGTTTACGAACTGATCAAAAAATACGGCACTCCGCTCAAGCTCACCTATTTGCCCAAAATCGGAGAAAAGATCCAAACCGCCCGCAAACTCTTCCGGGATGCCATCCAGCGGCACAACTACAATGGAAAGTACATTTATTGCTACTGCACCAAAAGTTCGCACTTTTCCTTTATCCTGAACGAGGTGCTGGAGAACGGAACTCAGCTGGAGACCTCCTCTGCTTTTGATATTGATTTGATCTGGAGGCTTTACAAGCAGGGCAAGATCAATAAAGGAACCACCATTGTACACAACGGCTACAAGCCCTTGCAATATGCAGAGCGTATCGTAGGCCTTATCAATGAAGGCTTTACAAATATTCTTCCGGTGGTGGATAATGTCCAGGAGTTGGCAATGTACGAGGCCTTACTGCCTCAGGGGACGCACAGTCTCGGCTTGCGCATGGCCACGGAGGAAGAGCCTAATTTCGAATTTTATACTTCCAGGCTGGGTATTCGCCAAAGTGAGATTCTCTCGTTTTATCAGGAGAAATTGGCGACAAACCCGAAATTTGAACTCAAAATGCTCCACTTTTTTGTGGACATCGGCATTAAAGACACCCTTTATTACTGGAGCGAGTTGAAAAAGGGCATCAAGACTTACTGCCAACTTCGTAAGATCTGCCCTACCCTATCCTGTTTTAATATTGGTGGCGGAATGCCGATCCGAAATTCCCTCGGCTTTGATTACGATTATCCCTACATGGTGAGTGAAATTGTACGGATGATCAAAGATGCCTGCGACAGCGAAGGGGTGCCGGAACCCGATATTTATTCAGAATTTGGCAAATTCACTGTGGGCGAGAGTGGCGCTACCATTTTTTCCGTGATTGGCAAAAAACAGCAGAACGACTCCGAAGAGTGGTATATGCTGGACAATTCTCTGATCAACACATTACCAGACAGTTGGGGCATTAAGGAGCGGTTTATTTTGCTTCCGGTGAACCACTGGGAGAAAGAATATCAGCGGGTCAATATTGGCGGTATCAGCTGCGACAACGCCGATTATTACAACTCTGAGGCGCATATTAACCAGGTGTACCTGCCCTCCTACGATGTAGAAAAGGATGAGCCGCTTTATCTCGGATTTTTCCACACGGGCGCCTATCAAGAGGCCTTGAGCGGGTATGGTGGACTGAAGCACTGCCTGATTCCTGCCCCCAAACATATTTTGATCGACAAAAATTATTACGGCGAGTTTGTGGACTGGGAGATATTCAAAGAACAGGATTCGGATTCTATGTTGCGGATCCTGGGGTATTAGTTTTTCATACA
>JAUSMG010000275.1 GCA_030645295.1 Saprospiraceae bacterium
GTGAGCAATCAGTACGGGAGCGATACGAAGTGTAAGTGGGTATGGGTGAGTACGGTGGGCAGTAGCAGCCCTCAGGGAGCAGGAGCAGTGGTGATGTATCCAAACCCAACAAGTGGCCTTGTACATTGGTCCGGCATGCCAGAAGGCAAATCAACCACCATAAGGGTACACGACGCGCTGGGGCGGCTGTGCTTTGAGCGGGAAACATCTGAAGCAAGCGTGGACTTGAGCGGACTGCCGGATGGTGTGTATTTTGTGGCGCTGATGGGGGGGGAAGGGGGCGTTGTGGCGAGTAAGGTGGTGGTTTTAGCGCGCTGAGTGGCGTGGAGGCTGGCGGGCGTAAGACCATGTTGCTTGGCATCTTTGTTTTGCTCCAAGTCCTATAAGGTTTTCAGAAACCTTATAGCTCTCCATTTCAGGAGTATGATCCAAGACGCATGCAGCTTCAAGAAAGCGCCATCCGAATCCTCCGTTCCTGCGGCAAATAATTATTCAACCGATTCGGCAGGATCTTTACCCAGCCCAGATTCAATCCTTCATATCGCGCCAGCGTCCAACCCAAGGGCGCACCCTCGGGTGGATCGAAGGTTTCTTTCTTCAAAAACAGCAAGGCTTGTTCGCGGGACAAATCCACGGCGGGCAGATCAGGAGCAACCCAAAGGCTCAAGGCCAGCGCATGGCTCGGAATGAAATCTTTGCCTTTGAATTCGCCGATATTGACGCCGAACCATTTGGTTTTCAGGAATTTATCGAGCATTAAAAAATCCGGCTCCAGCACAGCAGGCAAAGCCAGGACTTCCCCCGAAGGCGTCAGAAAAAAACGCGCCTCGACTTTGGGCGATAACCAGGCTGCTGCTTGGGACACGAGATTTTTGGACAATGGCTTGATGCTTTTGTACAACGCAGCGGGCGTATGTTTTTTTGAATGGCCTTCATTTTTCTGAAAAACGGCCAGAAAAAACCCTTCGCCCTGCAATTTGTGCGGGTAAAACTGACAACCAAAATCGGACTGAACAATGCCCCATTCCACCGGAATTTCCAATGCAATGGGTTGAAGGTCAAAGTTTTTGGCAAGCCAGGCGGCATTTTCAACATTTTCCTGGGCATTGTAGGTGCAGGTGCTGTAGAGCAGAATACCCCCCGGTTTAAGTGCCTGAACCGCTGCTGCAAGAATGCGGCGTTGGCGTGCGGCACAAACTTCCACCTGTGGCAGCGACCACTCCCGCATCGCATCCGGGTCTTTGCGGAAAAGCCCCTCGCCGCTGCATGGGGCATCGGTCAAAATCACATCGAACCAGTCTTCCAGCGCCGCAAATTCCTCCACTTCTCCACTGGTGACCGCCACATTCGGGTTGCCCCAACGCTCCAGATTTTCGCGAAGCGGCCCGGTGCGCGGACGGATGGTTTCATTGGAAACGAGTAAACTTTCAGGCGTCATCATGTCGGCCATCAAAGTGCTTTTCCCGCCGGGTGCGGCGCACAAATCCAGGACTTTCAAGGGTTTAGAAAAATCAACGGTTTGTCGCAGCGCCTCATAAATGAACATGGAGGAAGCCTCTTGCACATAGTAGGCCCCTGCATGAAAAGTGGGATCGAGTGTGAAAACAGGGCGTTCGGAGAGGTAAAAACCTTGGGGGTGCCAGGGAACGGGGGACAAATCCTGAATGCGGAATACGGAATGCGGAATACGGAATTCCGCACTCCGCATTCCGTATTCCGCATTCAGTCGGATGCTCACGGGCGGCGGCGTTTGGAGCGCGGCTTCGAGCAGCGGCCACTCGGCTCCGAGTAGGGCCTGCATCTGGCGAACAAAGGGGGGCGGGAGCGTTGGAAGCATTTTTTTGATGTCTGTGGGCAGACAAGTTCCGGCAAAAGTCAGCCGAATCTCTGAGATGAAAGGAATGGTCTCTATTTTTACCGCACTAAGATTTTTAATAAAACTCGTCCTGAAAGGCATTGCCATGCAAGCAAAAGAAGCCATCTTGCTCACAATCAACCAAATAACTGACTTACTCGTCCAAATAGAGCCGCACGAATATCGCCAGCCCCTGCCCGAATTTGATGGCAGTACCCTTGGGCAGCACTTTCGGCATATCCTCGAATTTTTTATTTGCCTGGAACGAGGGGTTCCTTCCGGTACGGTGGACTACGCTTCGCGGGAGCGCAATCTGCTTTTTGAGGACGTCCCTGGCGTTGCGCTGGCGGCACTGGAGTCTTTTGCAAATGCCCTGGGAACCTTGCAGCCTTCCACTGAAGTGGCCTTGAAGGCAGAGTTTGGCGGCGCTGATCGTCCCTGCTATCAATCCACCGTAGGCCGCGAACTCACTTTTGTATACGATCACGCCATCCACCATTTGGCGATGATCAAAATTGGCCTTCGTTGCCATTTCCCGCACATACAGATCGATCGGGATCTGGGGGTCTCGCCTTCAACGGTTAAGGCGAGGAAGGTGGTGGGGTGATTGATTCGATTGATTCGATTGGGGCGATTGATTCGATTGGGGCGTTTAGCTGGATATTTCGTAAACCAATCACCACTCCACCAATCACTTTTCCCCACATACTGCCGTAATAAGTTCTCCTTCCTCGGGGAGGATTAACTTGCTGAATATCAATTGAAATTCCAATCGGAAATCGCCTTTTTCAACCGTGCCAATGCCGGTCCCGTTTAGTCCGTCCCACTCAATATTTCCAACAAACAGGTTCTTCCTGAAATCCAGTTCCTTCAAGCCGTAGGCTTTGTAGAGGCTCTCTTTGGCGGTCCAAAACAGGTGGAGCAGGTCCAGGTTTTCTTCATAAGGTCTGTTTTTCACAAAATCCTGCTCCGCCTCATGGAGGAATTTGTGGGCAATGCGGGGCATTTTTTCGGTCAACACCTGAATGTCGCAACCGATGGAACGATGAACGATAAACGATGAACGATGAACCGTGGAGATGAGGGCTCCGACAATGCCTTTAGAATGACTGAGGGAACAGGCCAGGTCCTGATTTTCAGGAAAAAAGGGTTTGGAAAAGGCGTCTTTGGCCAGTGGGAATCGATGCGGGGCGTCCGTCAGTTTGTGCAAAAGCCAGCGTCCGGCGAGCCATTCCAGGCGACGAAGCGGGTTAATATGCCGGGCGAATTCGGACTCCTCACTGACTGAAAGGGGGAGATCCGTTCGGAAAAAAGCTTCATCCTCGGCAATTTGCCATAGACCGAATGTAGCATCGGCAAACGGGTGGGTCGAAAGGAGGAGCGGCATAGCGGAGATATCTGCTGGAATGGGTCGCAAATATCCAAAAAACATGGCGCATACTGAATTTTGACGGATAGGTGTTACAAAGCCACAATACCCTAAAAATGACATGAGTCATGCGAATCAGGGGTTGAACTTGAATTGTTCGGATCAAAAAGCCACGTAGTGGCGGCTCCGTTTATAGAACCCGAATTTTCCACATTTTGAACGCCGCGTAGTGGCAGCACGGTGTCACCGCTACGCGGTTTCTATGGTTCCCCGGTATTATATGCTATAAACGGTGCCGCCACTACGTGGCTATTAACCACAGTTGCCTGGGAAATGAACCCCTGATTCGCATGAGCCACCCCGGATTTGGGGTGACTCATGCCGGATAGTTCAAATATTATTTTGATCATTTGACCACTACAAACCGTTCACTCACCGCATTTTCGCTCGTTTGCAGGGTGATGACATAAATTCCGCCGTGGTATTCTGCGGCATTTAATTCTACCTGATATCGGCCTGCCGCGCGCTTGGTTTGCAAGGCAAAGGTCTCCATCAGTCTTCCCTGCAAATCCCGGATGTAAAGGCTAAAAGTTCCATCGGCTGGCAAATCATACTCCACAAAAAGCCGGTAGTTGGTTGGATTGGGATAGCAGCGCAGGGCTAAAGACTCTAACTCCGGGCGTTCCAGATCCGTTTTTAACCGGTCCTGGTTTGGATAGGGAATCTGGGAGCCCGTATATCTCCGGTCATCAGGTCGGTCGCCAACAATGGGCGGCATACCACATTGCTCGATCAAAGCCCAGAAATCGCTGCCACGTTTGGCGTGGAAGCCCGGGTTGAGTTGGATGTACTGACCGGCGTGATAAATGACCTTATCCTTTGGAGCGATCACCCCGTTGGAGGTAATAAAATCTTCCGCCATATAGATCCCCGGCAGAACTGCTCCCGCGACATTGAGGCTTGGAACACAGGTGTTTAGCAGACTGAAGTAATCCGTGGTATACATCCCCCGTCCGTGTGTGGCGGCGGCGACCAGGTGATCGGAACTGCGGTATTGCAGCATGTCTACGCGCACATTGGCGAGACCAAAATTGTTGGTCGGCCACCATTCCGTGTTCACGCCATTGAGATCGTCCGTACTCCAGACGCCGAGTTCTGTGGCCAGCACTACTTTGTCGGCATCGAAAGGGTGGAACATGGCCCAGCGCACCGGAAGATCAGGCAGGTCATTGTCAAGATCGACCCAGTTGCCGCCGCCATTGGTGGTTTCCCAAACGCTGTTGGTGCCGTAATTGGATTGGGTCACGATAATGTGGTTGTCGTTCCCATCTTCAATGGCGATACAGGAAATGTAATTCGAGATCGGGGAGTTCAGATCGGTAACCGTAATCATACCATTTTGGTGGGCATTGTCAATGCGCACGAGGTTACCGTTGGTGGTGCCCACAAAAACGCGGTTGGCAGTATTCGGCGAAACGCTTATCGCGCTCGCCTGTCCTCCACCAAATCCTGTAATGGTCTCCGTTGTAAAATTCAAAGCTCCGCCAAAATTTGAAACCCTGCCCAGCGAATTGGTCACATCCGAATAATACAGAATATTGGCCGCGTCATCGTAATCCGCCGGGGTAATGAATAAATGGGTGGTTTGAGCCGTTGCAGCTAAAAATTCAGAAAAAGAGGCGCCTCCATTCGTGGATTGAAAAAACCAGCGGGTTTGCGATCCTGTGATCTGAATGTTCGGGTTGTCCTGATCAATGAAACAAAATGCGCCATCGTTGCCGGTTGGCTCATCGGTGTCATTCAGGCCGGCGCCGTTGAACCTTCGGGTACCATTGTCCTGCGTGCCGCCCAAAATGTAGTTGGATCCTGCCGTGGGATGCAGTGCATTGGCGTAAAATTGGGTGACGTTGTACGTTTTGTTTTTAGGCGTCAGGCTTGGGGCGCCGGCAGCGCCATTGGTACTGCGATAAATGCCACCATCATTGCCAAATACCATATTATTGGAGTTCCCGGCCTGATAAACAATTGCATGATGGTCTGCGTGAACCGCTCCATAGCCAACCCAACTTGCACCGCCATCGTTGGAATGCACCAGACTTTGAGCACCCAGCCACACCCGGTTGGTATTGTTCGGGTCAATGGCCAAAATGAAACAGTACCAGCTGATCGTGCCCACACTAGGCGTAGAAGCCGTTTGAACCCAATTGTTTCCGCCGTCGGTAGAAACGCATACCGCCGCGCAGGAGCCGTCAGCTGCTTCAAATGCGGCATATACTACGTTGCCATTTCCCGGGGCGCAAGCCATTTCAATCCTGTTGAAGGAGGCCGGAAAATTGGGACTTGTCAGGGTTGCCCAGTTGTTGTTGCGAAATCGGAAAATACCGGCAGTTCGAAGGCTGGCATAGATATCCCCATTGGCCGCCACTTCCACGTCCTGAGCATTGCCGACGTTGGGTAAAGAACGCAGAAAATTGCCTCCGCCATCGGTGGAACGGAATATCCCGGTGCCCGTGCCGGCATAGATATCACCGTTATTATCCACCACTATTTTATTCACATTGTTGAAGTCCCCGTTGCCAAACGTAAAGGGTAAAAAATCCCAATTGGCGCCGCCATCGCTTGAATTCCAGATGCCAAGACCCCGTTCTATTCCATTGGCAAATCCTTGTTCTCCGGTGCCAAAATACATCAGTGCAGGGGTGGAGGGGTCCTGCGCCATGGTGGTAATGTTCAGGTTTTCAAAGAAATCGTCGGATTCAACCCAGGTTGGTGTTCCTGCGTCTATGTTGGTGGTATGCCAAAGGCCGCCTGACACACCGGCTGCCCAAACAGTCCGACCAGTCGCATCGTTGGCGTCAATCAGCAGACCGCGGGTGCGTCCGCCCACATTGTCTGGTCCGCGTTCCTGCCAGTAAATTGGGATAGCAGTTTCGGTTTGTGCCATCTGCGCCCGTTTTTCCTGCGCAATGTGGTAGGCGGCCAAAAGTCGATCGCGCGGGATGGAATTGGTGGCCGGATCGCGGGTCATCAAAAACTCCTGTTCGAAGCGCCCTTTAATGGTTCTGGTCAGTCGTCCCTCCTGTTCCATGGATCCGGTTTCCGGCAATGGATTGGGAAAGAGAGATCCGCCAAAATGGATCAAGCCAACGACCAGTGCAATCAAGCCAACAGGAGCAAGGATAAATTTGAAAGTGGTGGGTATCTTTTTCATCGGTATTGTTGTGTTTGGAGATGGACAATCGTCTGGCTTCAGGCAAATTTTAATCTACTTTCACCAACTTCGCAGTTTGCTGCCCTGTCGCATATTGCAGCCTCAGAAAATACACGCCAGGCTTAAGTTCTGGCAGCGTTAATTCATCGGAGAATGCGCCATGCTCTGCCAGGCTTTGACAATCAATGGATTGCAATTGCCGGCCGGCAAAGTCAAACAGTTGAAGGGTAGCTGCGGTCGGTTTGCCCAATTGGATGCGAACACTGATGATGTCCGAGAATGGATTGGGATATGCCTCCATTTTTTCTGATAACAAAACAGGCCGTGCAGGGGTGTCACGATCGGCATTTGGAACGTTCCCCGTAAAGAATAATCCGTCACATAAGGTATTGATGGTCAATAAAATACCATTGGCGCCAGTCGGTGCAATCCGGGTATTGGTTACTAATTTTATCAGGGAACCGGCATTGAAAATACCCTGCGCAGCGCCATTCATGGTCACATCGCCCAAGGTGGCGATATTGCCAATTTGAATCGTTTTTTGAGCGCCTACAGCGATCTCGCTGGTTAGTGTTACGCCAGCAATGATCCTATCGTCGGGGGTAAGCCTAGCCTGCAAAAAAGCCGTACTGTTGATGGTATTGCGCATTCGGGTACCTTGGTCATTGGTGAATTCGGCATAACAGCTGGCCCAATAACTCATGATATTGGCTGTAGGCGGATTATAGCCTACCGTGTTTCCGTTGCAATTGATGGTTTGTGTACCCGTATAAGCGCAGCTGGCGCCGGAATTTTCCGAGCCGCCAAAATCAGCGTTCGTGTCACAAATCATGTCGCCATTGGAAGCACAGTTGGAGCCGTCAGGACATT
Organism: Saprospiraceae bacterium; assembly: GCA_030645295.1. Lineage (GTDB taxonomy): Bacteria > Bacteroidota > Bacteroidia > Chitinophagales > Saprospiraceae > M3007. Next base: position 7,306 of record JAUSMG010000275.1, read on the forward strand.
CGACCAGGGTGCCGGAGAAGGTCTCAAACGTATGCAATAACCCCAGGCAGTGCCCAACCTCATGTTCAAAATTGAAAGGCGTGGAGGCTGCGATGGAACATTTGTCGGATGGGATATTGTATGCATTTCCGCCCGAATTTTGAAAAGTATTCCGATGGATATAGAGATCCAATGCGTCCGTGTGAGGATTGACCGCATGTAAGGCCCCGATCATACTGGTCATATAAGCGGTGTTCCAGGTCGTGTTGTCAATAAAGTCTCGTCCCACGAACGTAAAACAGATATTATGCGGGCGAAAAAAATCAGACATCCGGTCCAGATTTGTTTGCAGATCCGCATCGCTCATGGCAGCGTTGGTGCCGTCATCATTGCGGAGAATGTGGACAAAGATCTGAACCACGAAAGGGTTTGCACTCAGGTTTTCACCAACTTGTGGGTCAAACTGAAGCGCAAACTTGGGGGTAGGCGTGCTGCAGGCCGGGTGGTTTTGCCCATGAAGGGGCATACTGAGCAGCAGCGCGGCTAAAAACGCGAAGAAATTTAAGTTTTTCATGCAATTTCGGTTTAAAAGGCCTATTAATTGCGCTGATTCAATTGCTCAAGTTTTGCTTTCAATGCAGAATTTTCGGCTTTGATGGCGTTCAATTCTTTGTTCATCGCAATCATGTGCAGGAACAATTCTTCGATTTTTTCCATTTGCGCTTGCTGCATTTCGCCCAGATTAAGCCCGTTTTCGGCCACTTCCTGAGCAGAAACTACGCCCGGGAGGTGTTTTTTCTCCGCAATGAAATTTTCTACTTCAGCCAGTGGCTTGAGTTTGTAATCCGCTGCAAAAACATAGTCCGGCCAGGAACCTTCCAACTGGACGAGTACTTCCTCTGCGATGATGCCACCACCTACCGCCAGTTCGTAATCCGTGGAGCCTGGGAAGCTAGCGGCGCCCACTTTCACCCGGCCATCAAAATTGGATTCACCCGCCACATCCAGATCAAAAGTAGTGGGGGCTTTTCCGATGCCTACATTCCCCTGTACCGTGGCGTTTCCGTTCACCGTGGCATTGTTGGTCACGCTCAGGCTGTTGGTGGTAGTGAGTCCACCAATGTTTGCCGTCGTACCTACGCTCAGGGTACCGGTAGTGGTACTGCCCGTTACAGTAGCGTTGCCGTTCACGGCGGAATTGCCGGTCGTGCGACTGTTGCCATTTACGGTCAGCATATCGGCTGCATTGAACACTGGAGTAGGCGCCGCCGGAGCCGCCGGGATGCCACCAATGACCACGTTGCTGCCATCGTCGTACAATTGGCTGTCACCCAGTTTGCTGGAAGTTGGGCCGGGGGGCAGGAAACGGGCCAGGAGATTGGGCCGTCCATTGATGTCCCCGCTGGTGAGGATCTTTTCCCAGGCCGCCCAGGTGTTACCACCGGCCAGCTCCTGGGACCGCGTCCAGAGTCCGTCGTCGCCGCCCGTGAACAATTGGCGATCAAGACTTCCGTTACCAGGTGCGAGGCTGAGGATGCCACCGGAGCTATAGGTGTTGGCTCCGAGTCCGAGCTGGGTGCGCGTTTTGTGCTCAAAATAAGCTTCATCCAGGTAACTGCTTGGCAAATCAGTGGGCATACCAAAATCAAAATGGATGCGTCCAAAGAATCTTCCGCTGGTGTGGGTATTGCCTTCAACGTCAAGGTGATATTGTGGGGTCATAGTGCCGATCCCAACGAGGCCGGTTTCATTAATAATCACCCGATCATTGCCACTGGTGCCGAAGACCATGTTGGCCTTTAGGAGTCCTGGAGACACCTGTTTTGCCACGCTGCGGATAGATGCGCCTGTTACGATACTGCCGATTGCGGTCAGGCCATTCCATTTAACCGTGCCGATTATATTGTCAACGGCTACCGGAGCAGGTGTTATGCCGCCGCCATTGTGGCGGTACATGATGAGTTCGGGCTTCACGCCGCTGGCTTGGGCATTGGTTTTTTCGGCATAAAGGCCGAGCAGGAATGCGAAAAGGACGAGGGAGAAAAGTTTCTTGTTCATGTTGGAAAATGTTTAAAGGTGGGTTTGAAATTTATGAATTTTAAAGAGATGCAAAGATTTGCTCCGGAATAGTTCACGGTTTGGAATTCAATTGGAATTCTTTGGGAAATCCGTTGGAAATATTGAATTTTGCAATGCCCTCCTAATTCACCCTAAACCGTCCCTACCATGCAAACAAAAGATTTCTACATCTTCAGATCTCTGCTTTCTGATGTGCACGCCAAAGCTTTTGGCGAACCCATTACGAAAATTCCACACAGCAAAGCCCTTACCCTGGCCTGGCTCATTGAAGAAGCCACCGGTATTGTGCTGAGTTATAAATCGCTCACCAATTACATCAATGCTGTGTTGGAAGACATGCCTGAGAAAGTGAACCCCAGTTGCATTACGCTTGCGACCCTCGCTCAATTTGCAACGGGTGAAAAATCCGGCAAGCCAATGGCCTCTTTATGGTTCAGATATCGCACTGGTCAGCTCACTCAAAGGGCGTAGACTGGAATGGCGCGCTATCGGAAAAGTTTGCAGGAAGGGTTTACCTTCGTGAGCCTGGAGCGCGCTCAGCGCTTCATTCACTGATATGTTCATGCCTGAAAATGATTTCGGCCAATCAAAATCAGTACGATTGCCCATCGAATTTTATACCCGAACAGACGTGGTGCAAGTTGCCCGCGAACTTTTGGGAAAGGTGTTGGTGACCGAATTCGACGGTCAACGCACAGCAGGCCGCATTACGGAAACCGAGGCTTATCGCGCCCCCGACGATCGGGCTTGCCATGCCTTTGGCAACCGCCGAACTGCCCGCACCGAGGTTATGTTTCAGGAAGGTGGGAGGGCCTACATTTATCTCTGCTACGGCATTCATCACCTGTTCAATGTAGTTACCGCACCGGAAGATACGGCACATGCGGTGTTGATTCGAGCCATTGAGCCTGTTGAAGGCATAGAAACCATGCTTGCACGGCGTGGCGTGTCAATGGTCAACAGTCAATGGTCAACAGTCAAAAGCCAAAAGTCAATGGTCAAAAGTCAAAAGTCAATGGTCAACCTGACCACCGGTCCCGGCGCCCTATCGCAAGCGTTGGGTTTGACCACCCGTTTCACCGGACAAAGCCTCCTCGCCCCCAATTTATCAATATGGATCGAGGATAGTTATGAAAAAATTTCTGAAGATGAAATCGTAGCTGGTTCGCGCATCGGAGTAGGCTATGCGGGGGAATGTGCGGCCTGGCATTGGCGGTTCTGGGTTAAAAACTCGCCGTTCGTCAAAAAATGAGCCATTCCGGAACGGGAAGCGCACAAAAACATACTATTTTTAGCCGCTTAAAAACGAAACCAACTTTCTGCTGTGCATCCATTTCTCCTGTTCGTTCCCAACTTTCAAAGCTACGGCCTGGAACACCTCCTCTGGCTGGTGGCCGGTGTGGCGAGTGCTATTTTTTGGATACGGCTGGGCAAGAAACAAACGACTGAACCAGGCGAACGGCGTATCGGACTGATTCAAAGCCTTATTCCTGCAGGTTTGTGGATTTTACTCTCGCTCTACATGGTACTTTTCGAAAGCCCTGTAGATCTGAATCTCGTGCTTCCATTTCACATCAGTTATTTCATGAACCTGCTGCTGCCTATTATGCTCTGGCGGCGTTCGTTTTTTCTGTTTGAAATCACGTATTACATGGTGATGGGCGGTTGTATCTGGTCGCTCCTTACCCCGGCATTGGAACACGGGTTTCCACACTATCTCAACTTCCGCTTTTTTGTGGTACACATGGGGCTGATACAGAGCATCTTGTACGCCATTTTTGTGTACGGCTTCCGACCTACCTGGCAGAGTTTTGGCCGGGCCTTTTTGTGGACGAATATCTATTTCGTGCTTGTTTTAGGCATCAACTACCTGCTGGGTACCAACTTCATGTACCTGAGCAAAAAGCCCGTCAATCCTTCCCTGCTCGACCTTTTTGGAGAATGGCCCTGGTACATTATCGGCGCGGAATTCCTTTGCCTGATGATGTTCACCCTGGTGATGCTTCCTTTTGCTTTTGATAAAACAGAGGAGGAGCGGTTGGGAAAGGCATAGCATTTACCGGTTAGGCTTCGGCCTGAACCAGTGCCGGCAAATAGATCAAGGTCGCCGAATTCTCCGCCCTAAAGATCTCCTTAGCTGTTTGCAGCATTTCTGCAGGAGTGATTCCAAGATAAATTTCAGTCTCCTCGTTCATCAGTTCGGCGCGGTCAAGCAGCTCATAAAAGGCCATGTTTTGCGCTTTATTCAACACACTGGTTTCTGAAAAAACGAGCGTGCTTTCAAAACGGTGCTGAATTTTCAGCAACTCGCGTTCCTCAATCGCCTCTGTTTTCAGCTGTTCCAATTCAGCCCATATTGCCGCCAAAGCATCGTCTACCGACACGCCTTCAGAAGGGCGCCCTTCAATGACCAGCAGACCGGGATCCACATTGGCGGTTACGTATGCGTCGATGGAGGAAAAAAGTGCGCGTTCTTTCAGTAGTCGGCGGAACAGGCGCGAAGAAGGCCCAAGGGCCAGTACATCACTGAGCAGATCCACGGAGTAAAACTCCTTTTCAATGCGCGCCGGGGTCCGAAATGCGAGGTACACGGCGGGAACGGGAACGTTGGCTACCACCACTTTACGGGCAGCTTCGGTTTGAGGGGGTTCCATAACCAGTTGACGCACAGGGACTGGTGTGGATGGAATACTGGCAAACCATTTTTCGGCAAGGTTCAGCGCTTCTTCAGTGCTCACCTTTCCGGCAATGCTGAGCACAGCATTGGCAGGGTTGTACCAGGATTTGTAAAAAGAGCGAACATCCTGAATCGTGGCGTTTTCGACATGATCCGGCGCCAGTCCGATCACGGGCCACCGGTACGGATGGTGATGGTACATCAATTCAGAAAGGTGATGCCAGGAGTCGCCATACGGCTCATTGAGGCAGGTCTCTTTGAATTCCTCTACCACTACTTTGCGCTGTACTGCAAGCGACCTCTTGTTGATGCTGAGCGCCAGCATCCGGTCGCTTTCGAGCCAGAGTGCGGTTTCAAGGTTTTCAGCAGGGACTATTTCATAAAAAGTAGTATAGTCGTTGGTGGTGTAAGCGTTGTTTTCGCCTCCGGCCCGCTGGAGAGGATCATCAAAGTCAGGCACGTTTTTGCTCCCGCCAAACATGAGGTGCTCAAAAAGGTGTGCAAAGCCTGTTTTTTCAGGATGCTCATCGCGCGAGCCGACGTAATAGCTCACGTTTACTGCAACCAAAGGGGTGGAATGATCTTCGTGGACAAGGACCCTGAGGCCGTTGGGGAGTATGAGACGGGTGAAATTGGTCATAATTTTTTGAGTTTCAAGCGGCACTACGGTAAAGTGTTTCCGCACATCGCTTACCACTTACCGCTGAACACTTTTTACCTTTCGGCCACAAAAGTCAGAAATAATGCAGCCTATACAAGTAGAATTCACCTTTACCGCCGATTCTTTTGGTAAAGCACAGATACATATCATGTTTCGGTACCTGAAAACGGGCTGGGTCAAATGGATCATCTTAATTGGGGTTGCACTTTGGCTGGGCATCACGTTCTATTGTGGCGGATTAAGTTTGGGTCAGGTTGCAAACAAGCTGATCTGGATCCCACTTTTTTTGGGACTTTGGTGGGTAATATTTCGCTGGCTTTCACGGCGCAATTTTTCAAAATATCCAATGCTGCAACATCCTATTCGGTATGTTTTTAGCGAGGAAAATGTACAATTGACCACGAATGCTTCAGAATCGGTGGTTCAATGGGACAGTTTCCAAAAAGCGGAAGAAGCCCGCGATTTTTTTCTGTTGTATCAGAAT
>JAUSMG010000279.1 GCA_030645295.1 Saprospiraceae bacterium
CATTATTGCGCTTGTGATCGTTTCGACGCTCATGGGCAAAAGTTGGTTTATGTTTCGTACCACAAACCTACACTTTTGCCCTTTTTTATTAATATGTTTTTAAATCGGCGTATCGCCGATTTCTTTACGAACCATTGTGAACACGACAAGAATTAATAATAAAAATTCTGCCTGAATCAAATGGCTACTTATATCCAAACACCCACCCCAAAAAATCCGGCATTGCCTCGCCCCAGGTGCGCGGCTCATGTCGCCCGTTTTCAATTTCCAGATAACGTATATTTCCAAATACCCGGAGATTGCACCTCGTAAAAACCCTTCAAACTTTTCAAACCCTTCAAACAATTCAATGAACTACCTTTGCCCGTCCACCCCAACCCGTATTTATCTCATCATTTGGCCCATTCTGCATCCGGCATGACAATGACTGCCGCACAAATAGCGCACTTTATCAGCGGTACCGTCGAAGGTGACCCTAATGCCTCCGTGACCCGAGGGGCGCCCATTGAAGCTGCCCAGGCGGGTGATTTCACGTTTTTGGACAACCCCAAATACGAGGAGTTTGCATACAGCACACTGGCCTCTATCCTGCTCGTACACAACGAATTCCATCCTGCAAAGCCGGTCACGCCAACCCTGGTCCGAACAGCGGATGTGCGGACCTCCCTCGCTATTTTGCTGAAAATCATTGACCAGGCGAACAATTCCAACGGTGCAGCCATTTCTGAAAAAGCCTCCATTCACCCGGAAGCCAAACTGGGTGCAGGCACCGAGATTGGCGCGTTTACGGTGATCGAACAGGGCGCGGTGATTGGTCTGAATTGCAAAATATACCCACAGGTTTTCATCGGGCGCAATGTCCGAATTGGCGACAATAGCACGATTTATCCGGGAGTCCGGGTACATTTTGACTGCGAAATTGGCAAAAACTGTATTCTCCATGCCAACGCAGTTATCGGAGCGGATGGATTTGGCTTTGCACCCCAGCCTGACCGTACCTGGACAAAAATACCGCAGGTAGGCAAGGTGGTGCTGGAAGACAATGTAGAGATCGGGGCCAACACCTGCATTGACCGCGCCAGCCTGGGCAGTACCGTGATCCACTCCGGCGCCAAACTCGATAACCTCATCCACATCGCCCACAATGTCGAAGTGGGACACAATGCGGTCATCGCCGCACAAGTAGGCATTGCGGGCAGCACCCACCTCGGCGACAATGTGCGGGTGGGCGGACAAGTCGGTTTCGCCGGTCACCTCAGGATTGCCGATGGTACGCAGATCCAGGCCCAGAGCGGTTTGGCCTCGAATATTGAAAAACCTGGAACCGCGATCTTTGGCAGCCCGGCCATGGGTTACCGCGACTTTATCAAATCACACGTGGTGTTCAAACAACTGCCTGATCTTCAACGCAAAGTGCTGGAATTGGAAAAGAAATTGGCGGAGTTGGAGCAGGGCAGTAGCAGTAGGCAGTAGCAGTAGGCAGTAGCAGTAGGCAGGAGCAGGAGACAGTGGCAGTAAGCAGTGGCAGGTTTACCCGCCGTAGCTTCAGCGAAGGAGGGAGGCAGTTTTACCCGCCGTAGCATCTCGCCGCCGCCACAGGCTAAGGCGAGTGAAAGCGAAGGAGGGAGCAGTTTCCCCCTTTAGTTATATCGATGATGGTGAATCAACCATCCAATGTCCCGCATCCATAGTCTAATGTCCAAAGTCTAACGTCCCCCGTCCAAAGTCCAACGTCCAACATCCAATGTCTAAACATCCAACGTCCAAGCTCTAAATGAACTTTATCAGCCGCAATATTGTCTGGATCCTGGGCCTGGCCGTCCTGGCGGGTATCATTTATTATTTCTCCGGCATCGTAGCCTATATTCTGATTGCCTTGGTGCTTTCCATGCTGGGACGACCCTTGGTGGTTTTTTACCGAAAGCATCTGGCCATTGGACGGTTTCGGTTGGGACCTTCTGGTGCTGCCTTGCTGACCATTCTTACCTTTTACCTGATGTTGGCTGGGGTGCTGTTGCTTTTTGTACCGACCATCGTCTCCCAGGCACGGCATCTTTCTACGGTTGATTATCAGTCGCTTGGAGAAAAATTTCGCCCGTTTTTTTTCAATATAGATTTGCAGCTGCACCAAATTGGCTTGCTCAGTCCCGATGAATCTTTGGCGCTGGAAACCCAAAAGGCATTGACCAATTGGTTCAAACCTGCGCTGGTGGGCAATTTCATAGGCAAATTCCTTGGGGTTGCGGGCAACGTGGCAGTCACTTTTGCATCCGTTACCTTCATCCTATTCTTTTTTCTGCAAGACAACCGCCTATTTACGGGCATCATAAACGCCATTGTGCCGGATAAACTGGAAAAAAAGGTGCAAACTGCCGTCAATGACTCCAGCGATTTGCTCACCCGCTATTTTCGGGGTTTGCTGATTCAACTCTTGGTTTTTTCTGCATTGAGTACGTTGATTCTCTGGATGTTAGGAGTAGATAATGCCGTACTCATAGGTTCCTTTGGCGGTGTTTTCAACATCATTCCATACATTGGACCCTTACTGGGAATGGTTTTCGGCGTCTTTATTACCATATCCTCTGGCCTGGATGCTGACCTTGCCCTTATGCTGCCGATGATTATAAAAGTGATTGCAACATTTGCTGTGGTACAAATTATCGACAACAATATCGTAGGCCCGATTATCATGTCAAAAAGCGTTCAATCCCACCCGCTCGAAATCTTCCTCGTCATTCTGGCTGCCGCTCAAATCGGCGGAGTTGTGGGTATGGTCATTGGCGTTCCTGTTTTTACTGTGCTTCGCGTGATCGCCCGCACCTTTTTCAGCGAATTCAAGCTGGTGCAAAAGATGACGGAAAGTCTGGAAGAAAATTAAACTGTCATTCTGACACTCCTTCGCGCAAGGCACGAAAGTTGTCCAAGTATTTAAGGCATTGAAGTCCGGGGGCATTTTCTGCCCTGCCTACTACTTTTCTTAAAATGAAAAATCCGTTCAAAAAAATACTTGATATGAAGGAAAAAGAGCCGATTCCGTCTGAGCAAGAGACGCAAGATATAGCTATAGAAAGTACCGAAAGTACTGAAAATCAAAGCGAAACCATGCAAAAAAAGTCTGCATCGGATCTTGATCCGCACACTGAACTTCAAAAGCAACTGGAAGAAAGCCGTAATAAATTCCTCTATCTCTTCTCCGATTTCGAGAATTACAAGCGCAACGCTGCCCGCGAGCGCATGGATCTCATCAGCACCGCCGGGCGCGACATCATGGCAGCACTCCTGCCCATTTTGGACGATTTTGACAGGGCCGCCAAAAACGGCGCACTCTCCGAAGGCACCACGCTGATCCATCATAAACTCGCCCACACGCTCAAAAGCAAGGGCTTAACTTCCCTCGATACCAAGGCAGGAGATGATTTCGACCCGGACACCCAGGAGGCCGTAGCTGAAATTCCCGCCCCATCAGAAGAGAGCAAAGGCAAAATTGTTGACATCCTCGAACAAGGCTATACCCTTGGCGGCAAGATCATCCGGCACGCTAAGGTGGTGGTAGGGAAGTAAATGAGATATTGAGAAATTGGGATATTAAGATATTGGCTCAATATCCTAATATCCCAATTTCTCAATATCCTAATAACCAATTTTAATGGCAAAACGCGATTATTACGAAGTGCTGGGCGTAGCAAAAAACGCCAGTGCTGAAGACATAAAAAAGGCCTACCGCAAAAAGGCGCTTGAACTCCACCCTGACCGAAATCCGGACGACAAGGGGTCAGAAGAGAAATTTAAAGAAGCCGCAGAAGCGTATGACGTGCTGAGTGATGCCGACAAGAAAGCCCGTTACGACCGCTATGGTCATGCCGGCCTCGAAGGCATGGGCGCAGGC
>JAUSMG010000191.1 GCA_030645295.1 Saprospiraceae bacterium
GTTAAAACTGAAAAAATATTTCCCCTCCCCAACAATAAGCCCATACATTTGGCATCATCAATGAGCGTCTTGCTCTATCATTTCATCACCAACTAACTTTCTGCGTATCGGCTAAAACTTGTACACCAATTAAATTTCTGAATCAATTTAACTGGTTAACAGCAAAATCCGTTTGCTTATGCAAGTTATGCCAATGCTCCACGATCACGAACTGATCGCACGCTACACAGATGGTGATGAACAAGCCTTCGAGACATTACTCGCTCGGTACAAGGCTAAAATCTACACCTCCATCTATCTCTTTGTGAAGGACCGCGCACTCGCGGAGGACATCTTTCAAGAGGTTTTCATCAAAATCATTGACACGCTCCGCAAGGGCAAGTACAACCACGAAGGTAAATTCGTGCAATGGGCCATGCGTATTTCGTACAATATGTGCGTAGACTACCACAGACGCAACAAACGCCGCGCTCACATCAACCCTAACCCGGACTTCGATATCTTCGATGTGCTGCGCGTGAGCGATGAAGGGCCTGAAACCATTATCATGCGCTCTGAAACACACAACCGTATCCGCCACCTGGTGGATGGTCTTCCGCCTGAACAGCGCGAGGTGGTCATTCTGCGCCATTATGCAGACATGAGTTTTAAAGAGATCGCCGGCCTTACCCGCGTAAGTATCAATACCGCTTTGGGTCGTATGCGTTACGCACTCATCAACATCCGAAAAATGATGTCAGAGCGGGAAGTGGTGCTGCAATAAGGACGTTGGACTTTTAGACTTTGGACGTTGGACTTTTTGATGTCAGACTTTTGACAATATCCATATAAACAGGGCCGCTCTTCCTTTGGGAGGGCGGCCTTGCCATTTTTAATATATCTTGAAAGCAGTCCAACGTCCAACGTCCAACGTCCAACGTCCAACAGTCCATTATCCAAAGTCTTTTCCGACCTTTGCAGCATGAACGCTTTACAAGAAACAAATTTCAAATTTCCCGGTCAAACAGACTTTTACCGCGGCAAAGTCCGTGATGTTTATTCTATGGGCGAAAGGCTGGTAATGGTTGCCAGTGACCGTATATCTGCATTCGACCACATCCTACCCAGGCCTATTCCCTACAAAGGCGCAGTGCTGAACCAGATTGCCGCCTATTCCCTTCAATCCACCCGGGACCTTTGTCCCAATTGGCTGATTTCCTCGCCCGATCCAAACGTCGCCATCGGTTGGCGTTGTGAGCCGGTGCGCGTGGAGATGGTCATCCGAGGGTATTTGGCAGGCCATGCGGCGCGGACCTATGCCTCAGGACTACGCACTTTGTGCGGCGTAACCTTGCCTGAAGGGCTGCACGAAAGCGATCCATTTCCCGAACCTATTATTACCCCAACAACTAAGGCTGAAGAAGGCCATGATGAGGACATTACAAAAGAAGAAATCCTCGCTCAAGGGGTAGTAAGCGCGGAAGATTATGCCCAAATGGAGGCATATACCCGGGCGCTTTTTCAGCGTGGGACGGAAATGGCTGCTGCGCGCGGGCTAATTCTAGTGGACACTAAGTACGAATTTGGTAAAAGAGACGGCCAAATTATGCTCATGGACGAAATACACACGCCAGACAGTTCGCGATATTTTTACGTTGAGGGCTATGCCGAACGGCAGGCTTCTGGCGAAAGACAGCGCCAATTGAGCAAAGAATTTGTACGTGAATGGCTGATTAATAATGGTTTTCAAGGGAAAGACGGGCAACATATGCCCACCATGCCAGATGTTTTTGTAAAAGAGATCTCTAATCGTTATATCGAGCTCTTCGAAAGGATGACAGGACGGACTTTTGTAAAAGATGATTCCAAAAACATCGCCGCTAGAATTGAGGAAAATGTCCTGGCGGCATTGGCTCTGATTTGAATTGCTTCTGCCGGATTTTTGTCCCTTATACTTAGCCACGAATTGCACGATTTTTTTACAAATCAGGCCCCGATTATGCCTGATTTGTGAAAATTCGTGCAATTCGTGTTTTTACGCGGAACAATTTCCCCAGCCCCATTTAAACCTCTCGCATTCCCTTTAGTCTTATCTCCAAACTCGCACGAATTGCAATTGACCGCAACGAAAAAGCCCGCAACGGACGAACAAATCATGGAACTATTGCGCTCCGAGCAGACTTTCGAGCGTGGGTTTCGGCTGCTGATGTCGCAATATCGCGAACGGCTTTACTGGCACATTCGTCGGATGGTGCATTTGCATGATGATGCAGATGATGTACTGCAAAACACGTTCATTAAAGTTTACAGGGGCATTTTACAATTTGAAGGGAAGTCAAAACTTTACACCTGGCTCTATCGGATTGCAACCAATGAAGCGCTCACCCATCTTCAAAGCCAAGCGAGGCACGTTTCGTCATCACTTGATGATACAGCCAACTTGCTTTCCAACCGTTTGAAGGCAGATGAGTGGTTTGACGGGGATGCTGTGCAGGCTCAACTTTTAATTGCCATAGCGGATTTGCCGGACAAGCAAAAACAGGTGTTTAATCTCCGGTATTATGATGAAATGCCTTATGAAGAAATGTCGCAATTGCTCAATACCTCAGTTGGCGCGCTAAAGGCCTCGTTCCACCACGCAACCAAAAAAATTGAAGCGGCGTTTTTGAATTTTGAGGGATAGAAGACAAGCAATTTTAACCCAAATTCCGGTGGCCATATTGACCACATTTTTACCCGCCGCAGCCACTCGCCGCCGCATTAGACTAAGGCGAGTAAAAGCGAAGGCGGGACACATTGACCACATTATTGCGTTATGAAAAAGGAGAATTTAGACGACGAACTGAAAGCCATTTCCCCATTTCTGAAAGAGATGAAAGGGAAAGGTGATAGTTTTAAAGTCCCGGAAGGATATTTTGAAGACCTGGAGGACGCAGTATTTGCACGGCTCGAATCCTCGGGAGGCCTTCGCCGCCCAAAAATTAAGGCGGCCAAACGACCTGGTTTATTTGCCGCATTCATAAGACCTCCGGCTGCGATGGCCTATGCGGCAGCTATGGCATTGATATTGGCTGCTGTTTGGTTTATCCGACAGGATGTTGCAAGTGTCCAGGAAGTGCCACATTTTTCCACAGAATTGACCGAAGATGATCTGGAATCCTACGTTCTGGAAAATTTGCACGAGTTCGATCCGGAGCAACTGGCTGCACTAACCCCTGAGGTAACTTCCAAACCGATCGAGAGAGCGTCTTCCGGCAAAATGAAGAAAAACAGTTCAGCTTCTGATGAAATTCATCCCGATGATTTGGACAAAATCCTGGATGAAATGACAGACGAAGAGCTCGAACAAATACTGTAAACCAAGAATCAAGAACATTTAGCTATGAACATCACCATGAGACATTTACTATTTACCGTCCTGATTGTCAGTGCTTTTGGCACAATGACTCAGGCTCAGGTAGATCCTGAAAAGCGCGAAGCCCGATTGGCCGCCTTCCGTGCTGAAGTATTCACCCGGGTACTCAATCTGACTCCTGAAGAGGCTCAAAACTTTTGGCCTGTTTACAATGAGTTTGCGAATAAACGAGAGCAAGCACAGCAGGAATTGCGTCCTGTAAAGCAACTCGATCAGATGAGCGATGCTGAAGTGGAGGACCAGATCAAGCGACATTTCGAGATGAAACAGCGCGAGATAGACATTGAGCGTGATTCTTACCAAAAACTCCGCAAAGTGCTACCCCTTCGGAAAATTGCCAAACTGCCCATGGCAGAACGGGAATTCCGGGAGTCGCTGGTAAAAAAACTTCAGGAAGTCCGTGAACGGAAAATGGAACGTCAGGAAAACAGATTCCCGGGAGGCAGAGGCCGCCGTTGAGTGGAACAGAAATTTTAAATTGAAAATAAACAGGAAAACCGCAAAACCACCCAACCGTAAAATATAAAACTGAGCATAATGAATTGAACAATGCCAAAATCTTCCATTTTTCGAGACCATGTCCCTCGCAGTTTTAAATTTTACGGTTCTCTGGTTTTGCGGTTTTCCTGTTTATTTTTGTATGCCTTCTAACGTCCGAATTGCCCTACGTTTGGCGTTATCTTCGCGCCGATATGAAGTTCACGCTCTTTTCCCTCCTCTTTTCCCTCCTCTTTTCGGCTTGTGCCAATGCGCCTGGACAGGTGGCCCTGCCCTCCTCTGCAAAGGCACCAAGCAATCTTCCGTCTTATCTGGAAGAATTTGTAAAAGAATACACCCACTACTTCGAGGATGAGATGCTGGCGACCAATACCCCGGGTGCAGCGATCGTCATCGTTAAGGACAGTCAAATCATTTTCATTCATGGTTATGGTCCCCGGATTGCAGGTCTTCCGGATTCAATTGACAAAAACACGGTATTTCGGATTGGCTCTTTATCAAAAGGTTTTGCGGGGGTTTTGACCGGAATGTTGGTGCAAGACAGCCTCTTGTGTTGGGATGATTGTGTGCAGAAATATTACCCGGATTTCACGCTTCGTGACCGCAAACAAGCTGCCCGCATTCGACTCTGGCATTTGCTCTCTCACACCAGCGGGTTGCCTTACCATGCCTTCACCAATCTGATTGAAAAGGATTTCAGTATCCCCCGGATAGTCATCGATTATTTCCCCCAGGCGCCCATGAGCGGCAAAGAAGGCGAGTTTTATGCCTATCAGAATGCCGCACTTTGTGTCATAGAAGAAGTGATGTTGCACAAAACAGGCAAAACTTACCCACAGATTTTAGCTGAAAAGATCTTTATCCCGGCAGGAATGCGCCATGCCTCCTGCGATTTTGAGGGCATTCACAAAGCTTCAAATAAAACCCTTCCACATTTTGCAGCAGGCTGGGGAGGCTGGCGCGCGGATTCCATTTCGGCGCTTTATTACAATGCCGCCGCAGCAGGAGGTGTGAATGCCAGTATATCCGACATGGGTGAATGGCTCAAGTTATTGCTTGGGAATCGGCCGGATCTGGTGGCGGATACTACGCTGGACCGGGTATTCCATCCGGTTGTAAAAACGGACAAAGAGCGGCGGATCTTTCCGCACTGGCTCCCTCGCGATGCAGCGTCTTATGCCATGGGCTGGCGTGTGTTGAATCATGAAGGAGATACGATCCTGTACCACGGAGGTTATGTCAACGGTTACAAAAGCGAAATTGCCTTGAATCGTCGTGACGGAATCGGTATTTGTGTGCTTTTTAACGCGAATACTGCATTGAGTAGTGCCTGTATCCCGGCATTTTTTGAAAAATGGGAGGTGGCAAAAAAGAAGTGATCTCAGGTTTATAGGCAATAAAATATAAATAGGTTTTTTAAACACATAAGGCACATAGGCCACATAGATTGCTGGTTTTCAATCCTATGTGGCCTATGTGCCTTATGTTTAAAAGCACCAACTACTGGGCAAATGCTTACTCTATAATGAACTTCCGTGTAACATTGTATCGGTCGCCCACCATCTGAACGGTGTACATGCCTTTGGGTTGGCCCGTAAGGTCAAAATCAACCATCGTGTCGCCTTCCTGAACGTTTTTCTCCATGACCAAACGGCCTGCAAGGTCAAACACACGCAGTGTAGCCCCAATTTCCATTTTGCCGCCTACATATACCAATCCAGTGCTTGGGTTTGGAAAGATCGTAAGGTCCGTGTACGCCGTGCGGCTGGCAAAAGTCAGGATCGGGTCTTCGAATTTTGGCTTACCATTTTCATACGTTGGGTAAGCATTGCGAACACTGGTTAGGTAGCCAGACACAGTTGGGACGTTCGGGATGTTGTTTTCGTCCAGTTGAGCACCCTGCTGTTGTGGCGCTGTGTTGTCAATGAGGAACTGCGTGTGGACATAGGCATAAGCCTGTGAGTAAGTTCCTCTTGTGCCACCAATGACAAGTTTGCTGTGTGCGCGGGTAGCAAAAGCTTCCTGGACAGGGATTGCGTTGCCAAGAGCCTGGACAGCCCCTTGTGTTCCATCGGCAATGTTAACCAATTGCGCGCGCAAGGCTCCACCAGAACTTACCGGCCCATTGCGCCAGGTGGTGATGACTTTACTATCACTGTTGGACAATACGGCGTTGTTTACCCAGCACACTGGGGTGCCCGCCAGCGCGGTATTGACAGTCTCGTTGATTTTCGACCAGACCTGCGTACCAGACCAGGAAAAACGAGCGGTATAAACCCCCGAATGAGAGTTGGAAAAAGCGGAGCCCGTTAAAATAAAGCCATTTTCGCCGGAGAGCGGCAAGATCTCCTCAAACTCCGTGTAAGAGTAAGCGCTTCCATCAGGCGAAACTGGGAGGGTGAGGGTCCGCGACCAAACAAGGTTGCCATCTATGTCAATACGGATTACAGCGCGGGTGCCAGCCAATACATAGCCGCCGCCATTGGCTTGCTTGATGGTCCATGCGAAGCCACTGACCGGATATTCCTGTGTCCATTCAGCCTCGCCATAGGCGTTAAATTTGGTCACCGCCAATTCACCACTGTTGGTTGTTCCACTAGCAACATAACCGCCATTGGTAGCGGGGCTTACGCCACCATATTGCACATTAAAAGGTAGCGTAGAAACGCGGTCCCAAAATTTGTGGCCGGTAGCGTTTGTTAGTATTGCATAAACCTTGTTGCCGTTTGTAGTAGCGGCCACTGCGAAATAACCTACCGGATAGGTGCTTTTGGTGAAGCTTTTCCAGAAAGTCTGCAGATTCTCAGGGGCAATGTGCGCGCGGTTCCAGGAGTTGAATTGAGCGAACTCGCTGAATTCGGACATGTACAGCGTGTTGTTGTTCGGCTCGAAAAATTTGCTGCCCATGATGACATAGTTTTGCCAGTTTTGCGGCTCGATTTTCCAGGCAGAATGGTCATTGTTGTGCCATTGCTGGGTCCCTTCGAAGACGTTTTGGGCTTGAGCTGCAAAGGCGAAAAACGCCACAATCGGCAGCAAGAATAGGAGTTTGAATTTGTCTTTCATCAGTTAAGAATTTTAAAAATGGGTGAATTAAAGAATTTAATATATCTGAAAACGAGCCAATTAGGCCATCAAAGTCATCGAGATCGGAGGGTAAAACAGAGTACGCTGCCTTCAGTAAAGGATCATTTTAAAATACTAGTAGGGAGGCCACTTACATGGGTTGTCCAGAAACATACTAGGGGGAGGGCAAGGCAGAAAGCCCCAAGGAAGGATTTTGGCGGAAGGGAACTCTCCAAAGCAATATTGTTTTACGGTTGGTAGATTTAGGCATAGGAAAAATTCATTTTGGTTGGGTGAACAGTATAGAAGGCGTAGCAAATGTAATATTATGATACCTTTATTTGTCAATTCACGAGCATTATTTTTTTGTAACTTAAACGACAAATAATAAATCCCTGACCTTCAGTCCGCAGCCTTCGCCGGGCGCCTCCCATTCAGCGAGAATTAAACTTTTCGCCAGCTTTTTCAGATCTATTAGTTTTGCATTTTGAAATCAAATTTTCTTTCTTCTTTTGCCAAACAAACAGGGTTGCGAAGAACCTTGATTTTAGACCGTTTTTGTCCGAAAATAAGATCTAATCTGTATGAAGCAGAATTACAAAACATTGACTGCCACCCTTTTTTGCCTTCTAATTGGGGGTACCTGGCTCCAGGCTCAAATTTCCATCAAAGGAAAGGTTCGCGATGCCGAAACCGGTGACGACCTGATCGGTGCAAGTGTGGTACCTGTTAGTGGCACTGGTGGAACGCTTACCAACTATGATGGGGAGTTCAATCTCAAGGTGGAAGCCTTACCAATTACCATTAAAATCTCCTATACTGGCTACGAACTACAAGAGCTGGAGGTGAAGCATGCAGATCAAAAGATCGATGTGCGACTTTCAACGGCCAGCATCATCATGGAAGAAGCGATCGTAGTGGGTCAGCGTATTGATGACAAACAAAAAGCTGCGCCGCTCACGGTAGAAAACCTCGATGCCATTGCCATCAAGGAAACTGCGGCAGTTAGCTTTTACAATGCTTTGGGCAACCTGAAGGGCGTAGACCTGACCACTGCCAGCCTTGGGTTTACCATTATCAATATGCGGGGCTTTAACTCCACCAGCCCGGTTCGGTCCTTGCAGATCATTGACGGCGTGGACAACCAGGCGCCTGGCTTGAACTTTTCGCTGGGTAATTTCCTGGGCGCCAGCGATCTGGACGTCAATAAAGTGGATCTAGTGGTGGGCGCCAGTTCGGCCTTCTATGGCCCCAATGCTTTCAATGGCGTAATTTCTATTGATTCAAAGAACCCGTTCATTTATCGTGGACTCGCAGTTTCGATGAAATATGGCGAGCGCAATTTGCTGGAAGGGGCCTTGCGGTATGCTGATGCGATCAAAAACAAGGCAGGCCACCCTGTTTTTGCATATAAACTCAATTTTTTTGGACTGCAGGCGAATGACTGGGTGGCCGACAATTATGACCCCATAACGGAGGCTGAGGGCAATCAGGTGTTTTCGGCGGGCCAGAATCCTGGCGGCTGGAATGGTGTAAATATCTATGGTGACGAGTATTCCGGCAGATTTGTGTCTACTTATGATGCCAGGGCGGGGTTAAATAGTTTTCACCGGCAAGGTTACCGGGAATTAGACGTTGTAGACTACGATACAAAAAATGTGAAAGCCGGGGTTGCATTTCATTTTCGTACCAACCCTTCCGAGGAGTTTGAGTCACCAGAAATTATCCTGGCCTCCAATTATGGTACGGGTACCACCGTCTACCAGGGCGATAACCGTTTTAGTCTGCGCGGAATACAATTCTACCAGAACCGGCTTGAATTGCGCAAAAAGGACCAATATTTTCTTCGGCTGTATTCCACGAATGAGGATGCAGGAAACTCTTATGACCCGTATTTCACCGCGCTCAAATTGCAGCAGGCATCCAAAACGAATGAAGAATGGCAGGCTGCTTATGAGTATTGGTGGGTTCGTAACGACCTGGGGGCCGTTTTTAACAAAATGAAGGCGGCTGGTTACGGGCCTCCGGATGATTTCAATGGCTTGCTCCAATGGCAACGCGATAATGCAGGGTTGATGGCGGATTACCACCAACAGGCACAGGCTTATGCCAATGCTAGCAGCAGCGGCGCCAATACAGTTGATTTTTTTGAGCCTGGAACGGCGCGTTTCGATTCGCTCTTTGCTTCGATCACCAGCCGAAAGAACAACAGCACCGAAAATGGTACGCTTTTCTACGATAAATCTGCATTGTACCATGCGCATGGCGAATACCGGTTCACGCCTAAGTTCCTGAAAGAGTGGGTAGTAGGCGCCAATGCACGATTGTACAGGCCAAATTCCGACGGCACAATTTTTTATGATTCTTCTGGTATTCGAATCAGAAATTCTGAGTGGGGCGCGTACACCGGCGCGGAAAAACAAGTAGGCGATTTTAAGTTTACCGCTACGGTGCGCGTTGATAAAAACGAGAATTTTGATCTGTTGTCCACGCCGGCAGCTTCCATTGTGTGGACGCCGCGCAAGAACAACTACTTACGCTTTTCATTTTCCTCCGCAATCCGCAATCCAACTCTGACGGACCAATACCTGAACCTGCGGGTTGGCCCGGCCACACTAATCGGCAACCTGAACGGGTTTGATAGCCTTATTACACGCGAATCTTTTAATGCCTGGCGTGAAAATACCACCCTGCCTTTTGATTTTCGACAAATTGACCCGATCCGTCCGGAAAAAGTAAAAACCTTTGAATTGGGCTATCGCACCACGCTTTTCAACCGAATCTATGTGGATGCCGGGTATTATTACAATATCTACCATGATTTTATCGGATACAATATCGGGCTAAAAATGCCTTTTCGTCAGGAGGAGTTGTTCCCGGGCTCTCCTATTTTCTATATTCCTCTTTTAGATCAATTACAGGTGTATCGTGTAGCCTCCAATGCTTCGCAAAAGGTTACCTCACAGGGTGTTGCACTTGGGCTGAACTACTATTTCCTGGACTACTTTATGGTACAAGGCAACTACAGCTGGAACCAACTCAATACTGTGGAAACAGACCCCATAGTTCCGGCTTTTAACACACCGGAACACAAATATAACATTGGTTTCTCAGGTCGGGATATCAAGCTTTGGGGGAAAAACACCCTGGGCTTCATGGTAAATTACAAATGGATCGATAGTTTTATCTTTGAGGGATCGCCACAGTTTACCGGGCTTATCCCATCGTATGAATTGTTGGATGCCCAGGTTAACATGAATATTTCCAAATTGCACTCGACGGTCAAACTGGGCGCTTCTAATTTGCTCAACAACAAACAATTTCAGACCTATGGTGGTCCGCGTATCGGTAGAATGGCTTACCTTTCGCTGGTATACGACTTCCGAAAAAAGTAGATCGCTCCTTGAAATCTCATTCATTTTACCAACTAATTTTTTAACCATGCAACTATCAAAATTACCCATCCTGCTCCTTTTCCTGATCTTTGGTTCGACCCTGTCGGCACAAAATCGTTATCTGGAACCGAAATTTTCCGAAGTAAGTGTTTCACCACTCACTCCGTACGGCTTTAATTATACCTTTTTACCGATCTTATTTGGCGGGCATTTTACCAAGCAACCCTTGGCGATGCAGGTCTACACCCCTGTTGGCGATACGGAAACAGCACGCCCACTGATCATTTATCTGCATACCGGCAACTTTTTCCCGTTTCCAGCAAATGGCTCCTGTGGTGGTGCGATCAATGATTCTTCAAATGTTGAATTTGCAACCCGTCTGGCACAAATGGGCTATGTCGTGGCGGTTGTAGATTATCGTTTGGGCTGGAATCCCTTTTCTACTGCAGAGTTGACGCGCCGTTTTACGTTGATCAATGGCGCTTATCGTGGTGTTCAGGATGTGCGCTCCTGCATTCGCTACTTCCGCAAAAACGTAGCAGTGGATGGCAATGATTACGGTATTGACCCGAATAAAATCGTTGTTTGGGGACAAGGTACTGGTGGCTACCTCTCCTTGGCAACGGCCTATCTTGATAAATTTACAGAGATCTATACCACTGCAGACCCCAATAAATTCAAGATTCCGCTTCCTAACGGTGCATTTTATCCCATGGTACAGGAGTCTTACAATGGCGACATCAACGGTGAACAAACTGCTATCGGCGTCGTGGATGCAACTTACAACTCCATTTTTTCTGCATTTCCGCTCGGCGATACGATGTACATCCCAAATACGCCAGGGTATAGTTCTTCGTTCAATTTAGCGGTGAATATGGGTGGCGCCTTAGGAGATAGCTCCTGGATGGAAGCGGGTGATATTCCGCTCATTTCCTACCACGTGCCCTCTGACTTTTTCGCTCCATGCGAAACGGATATTTTGAATGTTCCGACTGCTATGGGACCGCAGCCTGTTGTGGAGGTATCTGGCTCTTGTGATATGCAGGAAATTGCAAATAGCTACGGTCTTAATGGTGTTTTCAATACTATTCCGGCTGGCCATGATCCTTATGGTGCAAATTCTAGCAGCAGTTTCAATGGTTTTTATCCATTTTATGGTACACCTACTCCTCCTGGCGCTACCATGGAATCCTCAGGACCATGGGCATGGACTTCCTACGCAGGGACTCCGGCGCCTACAGCTTCAGGATGTGAAGTAGACGGAGCAGTTGCCCGCGCGTACATTGACACCATCATTGGCTATTACGCGCCACGTGCCTGCGTTGCGCTTAATCTTGGCTGTAATTTTGTGAGCACGAAAGAACTCAACGAGTTAGAATTGGGCCTGCAGGTTTCACCTGTGCCTGCGGTGGATGCAGTCACTTTCCAAACGAAAGAAACCCCCATTCGTCATATCTACGTCTATGACTTGAGCGGACGTTTGGTAAAAGCACACACCAACATCAACAACAATGTGTTCCAAATGCAGCGCAATAGCCTGCAGAATGGTATGTACATCGCTGAACTGCGTTTTGACAATGGTTTTGTGAAACGTAAAGTGGTGTTTAATAACTAAGTAAACAGCATCCTTTTAAGGGTGACATTCCTGCAAAATGCGATATGATTCTCCTATCGCAACAGGACATTTAAAGCGGCGGCACGGAATCCAATCCGTGCCGCCGTTTTGTTTTTGACCTACTGCATCGGATGAATCTTCTACCTTTGACCGGTAAACCAACAAATCCCCAAATCCCCAAATCCCCAAATCCCCAAAACCCCAAATAAACAAATCACCAACCCATGAAAGTTCTCATCCCCGTTGCCGGTGTCGGCACCCGACTCAGACCACATACCTACACGCAGCCAAAGCCCTTGATGCCTGTGGCTGGTAAGCCCATTATTTGCTTTATCATAGACCGACTCGTGGAAACTGGGATCAAAGATTTTGTATTTGTCATTGGTCATTTGGGTGATAAAGTGCGGCATTTTATAGAGGAAACCTATCCGGAGCTGCATACGGAGTTTGTTTATCAGGAACATCGCGAAGGCTCGGCGCACGCGGTCTGGACAGCGCGTGAGGCCATTGAAGATGAGGAGGAGATATTCATTGCGTTTGGTGATTCAATATTTGATCTGGACCTCCAACGCATGCTCGATTGCCCATATTCTTGTTTAGGGGTGAAAAAAGTAGGCGATCCACGCGATTTTGGGGTGGCTGAATTCGGCGAAGACGGCCGTGTGACCCGGCTGGTAGAAAAGCCCAGAATCCCCAAGTCCAACATGGCCATCGTTGGTCTTTACAAAGTAAAAGAAGTAACCGCCCTGATCCGCGCTACTGAATACCTTATTCAGAACGATATTCGCACTATGGGGGAGTTCCAGCTGACCGATGCTTTGCAGCACATGGTGGTGCAAGGCACTCATTTTCATACCATTCCGGTGCAAAATTGGTTCGATTGTGGCAGAAAAGATGTGCTGCTTGAAACCAATGCCATGTTGCTCGACCAACGTGGGATCGGCACCAGCCAAAAGATTTTACCTGCGTTTGAAGGTACCATTTTTATCCACCCGGTAGCGGTAGGAAGCAACTGTAATATCTCCCACAGCATCATTGGCCCACACGTTACCATTGGCGACAACGCTCAGATCCAGCGAAGCATCGTCAAGGACAGTATCATTGGCAATTTCGCGGCACTCGAAGATGTGGTACTCAAGCATTCCGTGATCGGAGCAGATGCCAGTATTCGCGGAATGGACCTGAGCCTCAATATTGGCGATAACACAGAGATAGACTTTGGTTAGTGCAAAATCAAATAAACATGAAAGCAAATCGACCACTATTCCTGTTGATTCTGGCAGGCCTTTTTTTGTGTTCACAAACCGCGTGCATTCATTACCAGCGGTATTCAATGTCGAAATCGAGATTGCAAAAGATCAATCCGGAGGGGCTAACGGTTTACCTGGTGGATGCTGCGCACCCGCTCACCCGAGGCTGGTATTTATCAGATCCAAAATTCGAAAACAACCGTGTAAGCGGTTTCATCAGCCGCATGGCCGAAGTGGAAACACTGGAAGCTTCCATGCTCCGAGACCGTTCCGATGCCCAGCAAAGTCGCAACGACATTTTGCTCTATGCCAAGCCACAGTTCGCACTTGGCCTGCCCGATACTGCCACCATGACCATTCCGGATTCACAGTTGGAAAAGATTGAAGTGTGCGAACTCAATCATGTAAGAACCATCGGCATGCCTTTGTTGGGATGCACGGGATTGTTGCTTCTGGTTTATCTGGTATCAGGTAGTTTGGAATAGGGTAGGGGCGTTCATCGAATTGAAATCTGCTTCACACAGTATTCACCAGGTTTGGTTTTGATTCCAGTAAGGCGAGTCTCCGAAGAAGTTGTTGTCTTGTGTCCTTCTTCGGGCTTCTTCCTCCGCTTCTGCTGCCCTGTGTGCCTTTGTTTGCTCAAAAATATCTTGTGGTAAAAAGTAGGTTTTCTCCTCATCTCCATGGTCGAAATGGTGTTCGGTCTCTTTCGTTTCTTCATCTTCCAGTTCGCCTTTGAACAGAAATGCTGCAAATATGCCCGCTAAACTGCCGATCAGGTGGCTCTCCCAGGAGATACCTTCCTGATCAGGCAACACTCCCAGAAACATCCCGCTGTATAAGAGCATTACAATGCCTGCCAGAACGATGGAACGCAGGCTGCGCCGGAAAATACCGTTCCAGAACATGAATGCTACCAATCCATAGATCACTCCGCTCGCCCCGATATGCGAAACGGGTCGGGCAAATAGCCATACCGATACCCCCGTTAGAAAATAGATGATCCAGAAAGCCCGCATCGCCACTTTCCGATAGAAATAGAGGGAAATGAAGGTAAGCACGAAGAGTGGCAAAGTGTTGGAAATCAGGTGTTTCCAGCTACCGTGTATCAAAGGAGCGGTCACAATACCGCGCAAACCCCAGGCCCTGCGCGACATGATACCATAAGCGCCCGGATCAAACCCATCGGTCACTTGCCAAACGTGTATTACCCAGAGAATCACTACCGCCGCAAGTGGGAAGCGCAAGCTTTCCAGCAAGTGTTGCCGGGTCAGGTGCAAGCTGTCGGTTTCGCTGTCGATCATTGAATTCACAGGCGTGGGCGCTATGGGGTGACGAAATTATGGGGCGTTTTAGACGTTGGATTATTTAGTGCAAGGGATATGCCAAGTCCAAAAGCAGGCAAAGCGCCGTTGGTCTCCATGGAAGGTTTTAGTCTTAAACTCAAGTCATCACTCACGTCGAATCGGGCGAGGTGTGCATCCACAAAAGCATCGGTGACCGCCAGCAGGTAGGTTACGCCCAGGGCGAGGTACCATTTTTCAGTGTAACCCTTGAAGGTATCGCGGTAGGATTTTAGCCGGGTAGCATCAAAATTATTATAGGGCGCTGCGGGTTCACCTCCGTTCACTTTGATCTTGTAGGCATCTCGCAGTTCGCGGTAGGTGTTCTGCGTATCGAAAGTAAAATATCCAATTCCACCCAAAGCGCCCCACACAATGGGGACCTTCCACCATTTCTTATTGTAAGCCTGTCCTGCTCCAGGCAAAGCAAACGAAAGCAAAGCCGCTGTGCGCGGGTTGGGGTAGCCTTTGGTGAATACTTTATAAACAACCCCTTTCTTTTTTTCTTTCAGCACCAATGTGTCCGGATAGCCAGGTTCTGCTTTGAAGAGGGAGTCCCGGTCAATTGGAAAGAAGGAGGGTGGGGAAACAGAGTCCGCGCCCACAACTTGCAGAGAGTCAGGCTTTTGGGCGAAAGCTTGAAAGCAGGTGGTGGCCGCCAGGAAAGTAAAAAGTAGTCGTATTCTCATGGTGAGACAAAAGTAACGCACCAGCGCAAAAAACGTTGCGGCGAACGAGGCTTAAGCCCTGTTCACCGCATATTTACTGTGCAAAACGCTGCGCTTTTATTGCATTTTTACATCATCAAAACGCCAGGTCGTAGTGTTAGTGCTTGTATTGCCAACATATTTGAAGGCTACATAGCTCTTATTGTTCGAGATCGGCAAAGCAATGTTGCCCGATGGCACAAAGGCTGAATAGCCGTTCGGATCTTGTGGAGGCAAGGTATAATTCAGTTGCGACCAGATAGCAGCAGCTACATTTTGCCCATCAAAATTAGTGGAAACCCACACGGTTAGGCCATCATGCCTCCAATAACCCGAAGAAGTTTCAAAGGAGAGCGTCCGTTGCACTTTAAGGTCAAGCGGCGGGGTGATCATCCAGGTTTCCATGTTGGAAAGGTTGGATTGGAATGCAGTGGCCTGACAGAATTTGTCGCCGGAAAAGGACGAGCCGCGCCAAAACCGGGTGCCTTGTACCGCAATATTTAACCAGCCCGCCAATGCAACATCCTGGTTGGAGGTCACGCCATCAAAGGCCTCGTTCAGGCTGGTAAGTCCCGGAGCATTTGGGTCAATTGCGCCGCAACGCAGGCTGTCCATCGAAACATCGTTCAGATCGCGGATATACAGTTGATAGTCATCGTTGTAGACGCCCAGCACACCAGTGATCGTTCCTTTGCCTCTGGGCGTTTTTTCGACCGCAAAATCAGCGAAACCGCTGGTGCGCACCAGGAGTTGTGCTCCGCTGCAATTTTGGATCGTGCGGTTGAGACTGGTTTGTGATGGAGCATCACCCCAGGTCTGGGCCGTGTCTGCTTTCACAAATTCTACATCTTCCAGCGTAATGAGTGTGCTGACGTGATTTACGTTTATTTGTGAAATGGATACGACTTTGGGCGCAGGGGCAGCCCCCAGAAAACCGCGTACAACCTGTGTGCGTTCCTGATTTTCAGTGATGCCAATGTCGGAGGACTGGCCGTTTTCAACCACTACACCACCCACTAGTTGAATGAGATCGTTGTAATCTGTGAGCATCAGACCTTTGCAGCGGATGTAAATTTTGCGGCCAACCGGGTACCGATTGTAGAGGTAACCGTTGCTAAACTTCACTTCGATGCCACCGGTAGAGTCCTGAATCACAATGGTTTTGTAATAGTTTCCCGTTCGGTCGTCCATGATGACTGTACCAGCAATTACCAGGTCTTCTGTAATGAGGTCGTATCCACCATCGACTTCATGATAGCCTTTCAAGGCCTTAATAGTCGTATTGATTGGGATGTCCTGACCATCGCCGCCAACAGGGGGTTGATCAAATTCAGTTTTGACACATGCTACAAAAGTCACGGCCAAAAGAAGTGCAGCCACGAAGCCGCTTGTGCGGAATTTATTTTTATGGAAAAACATGGTTGAATGTTTTTTTTGTTGAAAATCGTGTGTGAGGTGGAGCGGGGAAAGTGTTCAGAAAAGTGAGGCACACTTAACAATGGTAGTAGAGGTGTGCCACACTTTTACATCCTTACCCCCAACGAAATGAAGTAATTTAGCCCGGGCGCGTATTGGACTTCGTGGGTGTAAAGGTTTTCGTTGTCAAACTCGCGTCCGAATGCGTTGAGGTATGCTTCGCGCCCTGAAACAAGGATGTCTTTGTTGTCCAAAATGTTGTTCACCCCGGCATTCAGGTACAGGAATATCTTGTTGATCTTCCATGATTTACCACCAAAAAAGTCCAGTGTGTAGGCCGCTGGGGCTTTCCGCTGTTTGATGACGGTGTCCCAAATAGGGGAACCAGGCTCTTGTCCTAAAACAGCCTCTGCGCGTCGACGGGTTGGGTCAAAATTAAACCAGAAATTGTCGGTCCAGTTGAAACTTAGCGAGGAGAACCAAAATTGTTTGCCTTCATATTTGACACCCAGGGAAACCGCTGTTTGCGGCGTACGGGGTACGAGGAAATTGTCCTGATAAACAGTGATACTGTCCAGACCGGTCGACCCGGTGTTGTCGGCAGATTGATACAACGATGGCCGCGAGGTGTAATGGTAGTAACCAGCATTTGCTGCGCCTGAGAAAACCCAGGAAGGGATGGGCTTCCATTCAAAGGCGCCTTCCAGCCCCATGTGTTGACGGTCTACACCTGTACGCACAAGGGTGCTGAATTCTCCCAGCAACTGTGCAAAAAACAGGTTGCTTTCCACTTCGTCCATGAAATTCGTCAAGTAGCCGGTAAACCGGGCACGAAGTGTTGGCGCGCGGTGAATAAAACCGCCTTCGAGACTTTGAACACTATAGGCGTCAACACCTGGTACCACAGTGTTCCTGTTGCGGGGGGAAAGAAAGATGTCCCGGAATTGGGGCGGCTTTGTGCCAACTAAACCATTGGCATACAGGTAGTTACGCCCATTGATTTTGTAGGTCACGCCTCCCTTGGCGCCGTAAGTGTAAAAGGACTGCTTTTCAGAATCGCCCAGCGAATTGTCCACGAACCGGCCATTCTGCATCTTTCCGGTACGCCAAAACTGGTTCAGACCAACTTCACCGCCAAAGAAGAATTGGAAACGCCGCAGGTCTGTTGTGAGTTGAAACCAGGTGTTGCCGCTGCGGATATTTTCGTCGTAGTTGTAGCCAAAGATTTCACCCTCGCGCACCACATTTTTTGGATTCAGAAGGTCATTTTGCTCTTTATCAGGTTCGCCCGGATAATCCTGGGAAGCAAAACGATTGATATCATACCAATATTCAGCGCCGAGCAGATCGTCCACCACTTTGAAATTCTTGCCAGTGTACCATCGGTAACTCGCCCCTGCCTGAATTTTGGAACGAACGTCCAATTGTTGGTTGAGTACCGCATTGAAGCCGATCTCCTTGCTGTCGGCGCGTTGGTCTTCGATGATGTATTGAGCGCGTTTTCCCGTTACATTGTTTCCGACAATGCCCTCTGCATTATTTATGGTGAAAACATTGCGGCTGTTTTCATCGTAAAATCGGTGCCAGTCCAATTGGCGCAAGTTCTCGTCGTTACGCAATGCATCAGCCCATTCGGCGGACAAAACCGGGTCAAGGATCGCGGAAGGAAGACGTCGGTTGTAATCCGGTGCGGGATTGGTAGCATCGTTCCATTCGAGGCGTGTGTCGCCGCGTTTGCCTGCCTGGCCCGATACAGCCATGGTGACTGAAGTGCCTGCCTGCGGAGTCCAGTCGTATCGGAGAATGCCGATGGGTTGGTGGGCATAGCCGACTGCGGCGTTGCGTTTTTCACCGTTTTGATAGCCCCAGTTGGGATTGTACCGGTGGGTGCCGGCCAGTTCGAACATTTCTTCAAACGAATCGGCTGCTTTGCCACGTTTGCTGGGCGCGCCAAGGAAAGTGAGATTCAGGGCGTGTTGTGACCCCATCTTTTTGTCGACAGAAAGGAAGTAAGAGTAACCGTCGAAAAAAGTGCCATCGAAATAACCCTCATGACCCCAACGGCGGCTTCCAGATAGGGAAACGGCCCATCCACCGGGCATTAAACCCGTATTCATGGTGAGCATTACCCGATCGGTATAGGTGCGATTGGATTTGGCGTAGGTGGCACGGATTTGTTTGCGTTGCACCGAAGCACGGGTGTCGAGGCGCGTAGCGCCACCGATTTCGGCAAAAGTAAACTCAGCAGGCGCTAGCCCGATGCTGCTTTCGCGGTTGCGCAGTACATCATTCAAACCGCCGATTTCGCCATAAAAGGCGAAACCTGTTTCAGGGTCATTGATGTTGACGCCGTTTAGAAAGAGGGGGAAGTATTCTGAATCATAACCGCGTTCGCGAAATCGGAACGCGTTCCAGCCAAAACCAGAGACCTGTTGAAAGACATCCCGGCTGGCGTTGAGGAGGTTGGCTACCTCACCGGAACCTTCCGTTTCGGCTTCGGCCTCTTCCATGGTAATGGAAGGGATTTCGGTCACCGTAGGGGTACTACTGGCATTTTGATCTTTGCGGAGTCGTACATCAGTACGGATTTCATCAGGACCAGATACGACAATGCGGATATCCTGTGGCAAATACCCATTGTGCGTAACAACGAGTGTGTAAGTTCCGACAGGTACATTTTCAAGGATATACGCACCGTCTTCGCCCGTAGCGGCGATCTTACCAGTGCCCGACAAGACCACCGAAGCGTCGATCAGGGCAGCATCGTTGTCTTTATTGCGCACCGAACCAACCAGGGTGGCATTTTGGGCATAAGCCGTTTTTGACAACAATACGAAAATGGAAAAAGTGAAGAATTTTTGAATCATCCAGTTTGGAGTGATTGAGAGATGAAGGATAAACCGGACTGTTTTTCCACAAAGGAGAAACCCATCAGGTAGGTCTCGGATGGGGCGACTTATGAGAGAGGTATCTGGATGAACCCGCCTTCGCCCTAAACGGGCTATGGCGGGTGAAGCGGCCAAAGGTAGGGTAAGGGCATTAAGTGCCGACCGAGTTGACAGGTTATTTTTCTGCAAAGAATTGGTATTTCACCACATTGATCTCATTTCCCACATTGATAAAATTTACCCTAACTTCTTACCCTTCAATGCCTCCCGGATATTTACGTCGAGTGCGCGGTGCGCGAGCGGGGCGGTGTACTCGTTGAGGGACTCCATTGCGCTGAGAATTTGGTCTTTGTCAGCACCAGCGACGGCTTCACGGAGGGCGCCGAGCAGGGCGCGGGATTGGCTTTGTTCTTCTTCAGAGAGTAAGGCGGTATTTTGAATCAGGAATTTTTCGCCAGAAAGGAGGATGTTGTTGGCCTCATTTCGAGCTTCGAGCAAACCACGCGCTGCGATGTCAGACTCCGCATTTTGAATGCTGTCAATCAACATAAGCGCCATTTCTTCCTCGCTGATACCATAAGTTGGGCGGATCTCGACTTGGGTTTCGAGGTTGCTGCGGAGTTCTCGTGCGCGAACGGTGAGGATACCGTCGGCGTTGAGGATGAATTGGATATCAATTTTGGGCAATCCGGCAGGCATGGGTGGAATGTCCTTCAGAATGAATTCGCCCAGTTTTCGATTGTGTTCCACAAGATCTCGCTCGCCCTGGAATACGCTGATTTTCAGGTTTTTCTGGCCGTCCACACTGGTGGTGTATTGTCGTCCTGCTTTGGTTGGGATCTTGGAATTTCGAGGAATAATAGCGTCCATCAAACCGCCCACCGTTTCAATGCCAAGAGAGAGCGGGGTGATGTCCAGCAGCAGAATATCTTGTTGGTTGCCCGCAAGCACATCAGCCTGAATGGCAGCGCCGAGGGCCACGATCTCGTCTGGATTTAGGTCGTCAAAAACGGGTATTTCGAAAAAATCAGCCACTCTTTTTTTAACCAGGGGTACCCGGGTGCTTCCGCCTACGAGTACTACTTGTCCAATTTCCTCCTTTGAAAGTTTCGCATCACGCATCACGTTACGGCAACAATCTATGGTACGCTCTATAAGTGGCTCGATGAGGGCTTCAAATTCATTCCGGGTTATGCGGAGTTTTTTATCCTGAAGCGAACTTCCCGTCCCGAGGCTTCGGGATAAACTTTCGGGAAGTTGAGATTCGAAGAAATCAGACCGCGAAAGTTCTTTTTTTGCACGTTCCGCCAGCAAACGAATGGCTTGCCCAAAATTAGGGTCGGAAGTCAAATCCTCACGGCTTCGACCCATCTGTTCTAAAAAATGCTCCACGATCGCACGGTCGAAATCATCGCCGCCGAGGAAGGTGTCGCCGTTCGTGGCAAGCACCTCGTAAATGCCGTCCTGGATTTGCAAGATAGAAATATCAAACGTGCCCCCGCCCAAATCATACACCGCTACAGCCCCCCCCTGCCCCCCCTTTAGGGTGGGAGTTGCCAGGGCAGCAGCCGTTGGCTCATTCACGATACGGAGCACATCAAGCCCGGCGAGTTTTCCAGCATCGCGGGTGGCCTGGCGCTGATTGTCGTTGAAATAAGCGGGGACGGTGATGACGGCTTTTTCGATGGATTGCCCGAGTTCGGCTTCAACACGGGTTTTTAATTCTTTGAGGATCAGGGCACTGAGTTCGACCGGGCTATAAAATCGGTCTTTGACCCGGATCTTTACCAATGAATCGGTATCGTCATCTATGATCTGATAACCAAAAAAATCACGCTTGGCCTGTACGTCCTTGAACGACTTGCCCATAAGCCGTTTGACCGAAAAAATGGTGTGGGCCGGATCGGATATCAGTTTTTCTTTGGCTGCATCGCCAACGATGATATCACCGTTTTCGGCAAAATGTACCACACTGGGTACGAGCGTACTGCGTCCATCAGCCCCTTTCACACAATACGGCTGACCGTCTTTTATAAAAGCTACAAGGCTGTTGGTGGTACCCAGATCAATGCCTACGATGAGGGGTTTGGACGTTTCGACGGAACCGTCTTTTAGGTTAATGGAAAAAGTTGCCATGGATTTGTTTCAGAGGCCGCAAGGTACGGCTAGATGATTTACGATTGGGACGATTGGAGCGATTGATTCGATTGGTGTGTTTGTGTTGAAAGACCGGACTTTAGCGACAATCGAATCAATCCTTTCACTCGAATCAATCGCTCCAATCGTCCCAATCGT
>JAUSMG010000194.1 GCA_030645295.1 Saprospiraceae bacterium
GACCCCAATGACCCCAATGACCCCAACACCCCGCTCACCGTAGAGATCATCTGATGCACGGTGGCAAACGAGTATATCCCGCAGAGTTCTTCTACCACTACCGAGCCGGGGAGACAGTTGCGCGAGAAGTCGTTGCGGACCAGATCCACGATCATGACATTTTCGGAGCGGTCCTTTTCACTCCCGGCAAGTTCCAGCCGGATTTGCTCGTCTTCCGCCGCTGATTTCCCACGACGCCGGGTACCTTTGATCGGTTGGGTGATCAATTTTTGGCCCGATTTCTTTAAAAAGCGCTCCGGGCTTGCGGAGAGCAAATAGCGGTCGCGCCAGCGCAGGAAAGTTGTGAATGGAGCTTTCCCAATGGCATTCAAGCGCTCAAAAACAGCCACAGGATCGAGCGATGCATTTTCTGCAAAAAACTCCTGACAGAAATTCATTTCGTAAATATCCCCGCCAGCAATATGCTTACGAATGGCTTCCACGGTTTCCAAATAGTCGGATTTGGAGATGCGGGGCTGGAGTTTGATCCCTGCATTTTCCTGTTTTTGGGAGGCGTGGTTTGCGGTTTTTATCGCTGAAAAAACTGCTTCGGGCTCAGGGTCAAGGGTTTGCACTTCCAGCAGGTATGAAACCTGTGAGGTTTCTAAAAACCGCACAGGTTTAATTCCCACTACGGTTTTAGGTCTAAAAAAGCCCAGATCCGGGAGAGTAATTCCGTCATGATTCTGGCTGCTGAGTTGTTCGACTTCGTTTTTCAGATCATAGCAAAAGAATCCCAAAAGCCAATCTTCCCTGTCATTATGGAATGCCCTTAACTGCTCAAAGGCATTGCCCGCATTGGCTTCCAAAACCTCGGCAGCATCTACAGCTGCAAGGCATTCCCAGCCTTCGGAGCTGAGGGGGAGTCTTAAAATTCCCCCATCACCAACATACTGGTTACTATCCAAATACACGCCAAATTCATATTCTGCTGCCCAATAAAGCAGTTGTTTTTTCCAAAAAACAAGATCGTCAATCGGGAAGGAGGCCGTATGACGCATCAGGAAATCAGTTCTAAAAATTCAGAAAGAATCATGGCCGTTGCGCCCCAAACCGGTCGGTCTTCGAGCATAAAGCAAGGCACTTCCCGCACCAGCAATTGTCCCCCCACCATCACGTCGGCGGTGCTGCGCGAGGCAGGATCCTGAAAGTGGGCTATGGTGGGCGCGAATACTTGCTCTACTTCGCCGGGCTCCAACTGGAATGCGGGAGGTTCCTTTAATAATCCCACAAAAGGGCGCACGATAAAATTGCTGACGGGGATGTATAGATCCGTCATCTCCCCCAGTATTTCTACATTTTGGGATAATATGCCGATTTCTTCATTCGCTTCGCGGAGGGCAGTATAGGCAAAGGTTTCATCGCCTTCGTCATGGCGGCCACCAGGGAAACTGATTTGTCCGCTGTGGCGATCACGCGGACTCTCCGTGCGTCGTATGAGCGCGGTGTGCCAAACGCCCAGTTCTTCCCATATTATGAGGAGTACGCAGCCGGTTTTGGCGTTTTCGGGCGGATTGAGCCTGCGCTGGAGTTCTTCCACACGGTGGGCAAAAGCCATTTTATACTGGGCTTCGCGACCAGGAAGCGGACCAGTCAGGCGATCGCGCAGGCTTTGAATGAATGGTTGGGTGTCCGTCATAATCGATTGCAAAGTAACCCGGGAAGGAGGTTGAAAGTTGAGATTGAATTCACTAATCTGGCAGCCCAACAATTGTGGAAAATTTAAACCTTATAGAGCGCGGGCTTTGCTGGCGCAAGGATATCCGGGAAGACTCTGCTTTCCGCGAATTGGTGTACACCGTGACCAAGCGTTTCGGCGCGCTCAATGGGAAGAACTAACGATGAACGATGAACTATGAACACCGAGTGCGTCAATCATCGTTCATCGTTCATCGTTCATCGTTAAATCCCGACCTTCTTCCGGTCCCAATAATTCTGTTCGTCCACTTCGTCCAGAAGGGTGAGGTAATGGGTGTAGCGCAGTTCGCTGACTTCGCCGCGTTCGAGTGCGGCTTGCACGGCACAGCCGGGTTCGGTCTGGTGGAGGCACGCGCCGCCAAAACGGCAATCGGGTGAAAGTTTGAAAAATTCCCGAAAGCTGTGGGCGATGTTGGTTTTGTCTTTGTAGTTGAAACCTAAAACCTTGATTCCGGGAGTGTCAATGAGATTTCCTCCAAAACTGAGCGGGAACATTTCGGCGAAGGTGGTGGTGTGCTGGCCTTTGCCGGAGTAATCGCTGAGTTCGCCGGTACGAAGATCTAGTTGCGGCTGAATGGCGTTCACCAAAGTGCTTTTGCCCACGCCCGATTGGCCGCTCATCAGGGTGGTTTTGTCCTTCAGGATGGATCTCAATTCCTCCAAGCCTTGTCCGGTAATTACAGAAGTAAGCAGACAGGGATAGCCAATTCCTTCGTACAGGGCCCTCATTTCCTCAAACTTTTCCATGTCCTCCTGATCATACAAATCGGCTTTGTTGAAGATTATGGTGACCGGTATATCGTCGCGCTCGATCATGACGATGAAACGGTCAATGAAGCCCGGTTTGAGCATAGGCTCCACTACCGTTACGATCAGTACAGCCTGGTCAATATTGGCGGCAAGCAAGTGGAGATCGTGTTTTCGGCGCGGCGATTGACGGATGACGTAATTGCGGCGCGGCAACACTTTTTTAATAAGTCCCTGGGTTTCGCCCTCAGGTTCTATTTCCACCAGATCGCCTACGCCCACCGGGTTGGTGAGTTGTACGTCGTCCAGGCGGAGTTTTCCCACAGTTCGGCATTGCAGCATTACTCCGCTGTCGTTGAGGCGGACGTTGTACCAACTGCCCGTGGATTTGATTACGGTTCCTATTTGCATGATTATAGCGCGAAATTCATTTCGCGAAGGCGACAAGAAAGCGTTAGATGCGTTAGGCTTTCAAATCGGACACAAAACTCGGTAAATGATTGGGGAGTTCCACTTTACTCATAAATAACTGCCCCTCTAAGTATGTCGGCAAAGGTCTGCTTTTCAATTAAACATCCCCCTCAAATCCGTATCATCCCCATCATCGTCCATCGTCCCCGTCAGGTGATCTTTAAATACCCAACGCGTTTGCACAAAAGTTTTGCTCAGTACATCGAATTCAGAGAGGCCGTGCAGCACCAGCTCCATATAGGTCTGTAATTCTGCATTCGGTGTTTTGGATTCTTCTACCAGATTTTTCAAACCAGCCACGCCATCCAATATTTGGGTGAAATTTTTAGCCTCCAGTTCGGTCATCAAATCCACCACATTCCCGGCTGAAAACCAGGCTTTTAACACGCCGTACGGGTCGCGCTCCTGTCCCTTTTTCAATTTATTGGGATTGGGGAAATATTGCAGAAACACCTTTTTGACGGCCTGACCAATGAGGTGCAGCGCCACGGAATGCGGTCCTTCCTGCTCGCCTTCGTACACCATTTCGACCTTTCCGGTAATGGCCGGCACTACGCCCCAGAAATCTGTGATGCGGGCTGTAGTTTTCTTTTCGCCATTGCGAAGCATCCGGCGTTCGGCGGCAGAATAGAGGTTTTCGTAAGCCGCGATGGTAAGCCGCGCGCTCACACCGCTTTTTTTGTCCACAAATTCCGAGTCACGGGCGGCAAAAGCGATCTCCTCGATCAGGTCTTTCATCACATCGGGGACCTGAATATTGCTGCGTTGCTCCGGGCTGATCCGGGCCTCCTGCTCGGTTATTTTTCGTCCTATCTCTATCTCGGTAGGGTAGTGCGTGGTGATCTGACTTTCGATCCGGTCTTTGAGCGGAGTGATAATGCTGCCCCGGTTGGTATAGTCCTCCGGATTGGCCGTGAAAATGAATTCCACGTCCAGCGGCAGGCGGAGTTTGAAACCCCGGATTTGCATATCGCCTTCTTGCAGCACGTTGAACAAAGATACCTGAATTCGGGCCTGCAAGTCCGGCAACTCATTGATAACGAACAAACAACGGTGTGCGCGTGGGATCAAACCAAAGTGGATCACGCGTTCATCCGAGTAGGGCAGGCGGAGATTGGCGGCTTTGATCGGGTCGACATCACCTACCAGGTCGGCTATACTCACGTCGGGCGTGGCCAATTTTTCAATATAACGCTGGTCGCGATGCAGCCATTCAATGGGGGTATCGTCGCCTTTTTCGGCGATCAGATCCTTGGCCCAGCGGCCAATGGGTGCGAGCGGATCGTCATTGAGTTCACTACCGGCAACAACGGGAATGTGCTCATCCAGCAGGTTCACCAGCATGCGGGCGATACGGGTTTTGGCCTGACCACGCAGACCGAGCAGGAGTATATTGTGTCGGCTGAGTACAGCGCGTTCCACGTCCGGCAATACCGTATCGTCAAAGCCGTATATACCGGGAAAAATGTCGGCTTTGCTGTGTATTTTCTGAAGGAGGTTGGCGCGGAGTTCGTCTTTGATGGAACGGGGCTGATATCCGCTTTTTTTCAAATCGCCGAGGGTGCGAATACTTTGAATTTCTTTCATGTGGCGGAAAACGCGGGAGAGGCGGAAAGGTTTACGAATGCGGAATGCAGAATTCCGCATTCCGCATTCGTTAGTTTCCCGAAATCTCGACTTCTTCCCGAATCTCCCTCCGCCGGTCGCGCAGCACCGCAATGCCGGCATTCAGCTCAAACCCGATCAGCAGGATCAGACAGTTCAACTGGATCCAGATCATGAGCACAATGAGCGTTCCTATGGAGCCATAGAGTTTGTTATAACTGCCAAAATTATCCACATAAAAAGAAAATGCCCAGGAGATTAATATGGACAGTACCGTGGCGAGTAATGCCCCGGAATTGAAAAATGGTATGGGCCGCCAGGTGGAGGAGCCAAAACGGTAGATCGTAGAAAATGTGGTATAAAACAACAGCAGCACCACCAACCAACGAAGCACTGATAACGAAAACTCTGTGGCGGAATCTACATGAATGTAATGGAAAACAAAACCAAGTATGGTATTCCCCAAAATAATGAGCACCATGGAAGCCACCAAAACCAGCGCTACAAGAAAAGTTAATTGAATGGAAACCACGCGTTTACGAAAATCTCCCCGTTCCTTGAAGGTGGTTGGGTAATCTTTTTCCAGCCCACTCATCATGGACATCATACCATTCGAAGAAAACCAGATGGAGAGAAAAAAACCGAACGAGAGCACCCCACTGTGCGGGATAGTAATAATGTCTTTGATGGTCTTAAAGATCAAATCCCCCGCACTACCCGGTATGATCTGTTTGATGGAAGTCTGAAGTGTGCCAAAAAAATCCAGGCTGATGGGGAAATACGGCAACAGCGAGATCAGCACGATGAGGCCCGGAAAGATGGCCAGAAAAAAGCTGAAGGCCATGCTATTGGCCCGCGTCAAAAGCGTATCCTCATTCACCTCATCATAAATGAATATCGCCAGATTATAGAGTGGAATGCGGTTCAACCCTGGCAAAGAATGCGTTTTTGTCCATACCACAGCCCTCAGCCACAGCGGATGATGGGTGAAAAAATGGAGGATGCGGGTGAAGAGATCTTTGCGGTGCACGGGCTGTGATTGAGAAATTAGGATATTGAGAAATTAGGATATTGAGATATTAGGATATTGGCAAGTCGGGAGATTGATTGAGATTAGGGTACCCAATGTACCCAATATCCAAATATCTTAATATCCCAATATTCATCCGCGGGGCCAAAGATAGAAAATTGATAAAAACAAAAATCCCCCGCTTCCCAAAATATGGGAGCGGGGGATTCTCATATACCCATATCGTGTAGCCAAAGGCATCAAAGGTTAAATCTTGGTTCATCCCTCGTTTTTACAGATATAATTCCCATATCTTCGTTTGGTACTTTAGTCATAGGGATTCATTTTATTTTAATGTAAGCGCAAACAGACCTGCTATTTAATCCTCTTTTGATGTTTGGTGGATTGGTATTTGGGTTTGGATATTTAAAGTTTTATCCAAAGAACAAGCTCCAAAAGCCAGGCGTCCATTTATAATCACGCTAATCCATTCACATACTTGCAGCATTCTCTTGTAAAGTTTTGTCAGTCGGCGACGACGGGCAGAGTGCAATCTATTTTTTAACTAAACCAATGATTTTCAACATGAAAAACATTCTTTCTTCCCAAACCTGCGCTTCTCAGCGCACAAACATCCAAAGTCGAACGCCCCTGCTTTGCGGGGGGGGGCTTTTCCCTTTCATCTTATTACTGTTTCTTGCCATGTGGTGCTTTGTTCCTGACGCTGCCTTTGGGCAGCAGAGCGGGCCGGGCAGTGCATGGACGGCTGGAGTGAATTTTCACACTAACTCACCTGCTGGTGAAGACACCTGGGCTTTTGATGCTGTCGAGATGAGCAACGGTGATTTTGTGGTGGTGGGATATGCTGAGGTCAACAACACCGCAACCCGTGTGCCCGCCTATGCCGTGCTTGACAAATTCGGTGCTTTGAAGTACAGCGTTTATTATGATCCTACTATTGGAGGAGGCGCTTTTTCACAAATTGAAAAAACACCCGATGGAGAATGTATCTTGGCAGGTTCGCAAGGACAGAAGGCGCTTTTGACTAAACTTAACGTAGATTATTCTGAAGAATGGTCGGGGCAATTTGATTTAACCCCAGACAATGGTGTGGAACGTCTTTATTCAGTAGCGATTTTGCCTAGTGGCAAAATTTTGCTCTGTGGTGGAGTCAAAGGCAACCCACCACCATCTGGTCAACTGGATAGCGGAGACAGTTTTTTCGTGTTGTGCCATTACGACGCCACCTCCAGTTCCATTGTTATTGATAACTCGTTTGTTTTTTCTGATATAAAAGGAAGGATACTGGACTGTAAAACCGTAACCGTCGGGGCGAACACCTATGTCCTTTCAACGGGCTATAAAGTTATTAGAAAAGAAACGATAGCCGAAGCAGACTGGAAGTTCAAGGTGTTGAAGCATACCCCTGAGGACAATACGGATAAAAACGCAGACCGAACTTCGCTGGATGGCAAAGAGTACCTGATTTTTGACTACGACGTGCTTGTTGGCATCTTTGACGTAGGCCTATTAGAATCGGGAACCTTAACTTCCGATGTATTTAAAGTATACAACTCGAAGCCATTCCCTTATAGTAGCTTTGGTAAAACTCAGGAGATCAAGGATTTTGTCAGCCCCACACCTGTTGCAAACAACCTGTGGAAAGAGCCTGTCTGCACTGCCCAATATGGCCCTTGTACTCCTGGCAAAAGCGCACTTGCTTCAACATGGGGAATTTACGACCCCGATCCGCTGAATCCTTACAATGGCTCTCCTGTTGCAGATCATTACCTGAAAAATGTCTCCAAAGATATGGGGCGAAGCATTATTTACACCAATGGGTATGTCTATGTGGCTGCCGAGATGAATATTTTGGAGATGACTGCGGGGTTTTACAATGATATGCATCGAAACGGCCAAAACGGGGTCGAACTTCGAGGCCTTGACTGCGATGAGCCTGCACACGAATACCATGCCTACAAAGATGCTTATATACATCTCCTAAAGTTCAACTTAGATGGCACACTTGCACCAAACTCTTCAAATGCCCCCAATGTCGAAAACGTGGCCCATTGCAGCGGTGGCGACTTCTACGCTACCATCGTAGCGGACCAAACGGATGGGAAAATTGTGCTCGGCACTACCACGGCTGATAGGGGCATTTGCGGCCTGCCCCCCATTGATGAATGTAATGAGGCAGAAGTGCACTTTTTGGCAAAGTACGATCCTGTTACGCTCCTGCCCGTCTGGCAGCAGCACTACCTCTCGGACGCTGAAGGTCTGGGAGGCTCTTGCGCCTTTGGCCTGATACAGACCGCCGACAATGGTTTTCTGGTGGTCGGCAACAGCGAATACGAAGACCCGAACGGCCATGAGGACGAGACGTTTACCATCGTCAAGTTTACGAGCGACTGCATCTCGAAAACAGGGTTCACCGATGGTGATTTCACGGTGCCGGCAGGCCCTGAATTTTTATGGGATCAGGTTTTGGGCAACAGGCGAGTAAACGGGCTTATCACGGTTCCCAATGGCGCGACCTTGACAATTAGCGGCATCACCGCAGAGTTTGCCAATTCCAAAAATCTGCCGGGCTTGAAAAAGTGTGGCATTATGGTACAGCCTGGTGGTAAGTTGAAAATTCAAAATGGGGCGGTGTTAAAAGGGCTCAGCGTCTGTGGCTCGCCTCAAATGTGGGATGGCATCATCGCATTAGGCAGCCCTCCGCACGCACAAACCCAGCAATTTCAAGCGTTTGTGGAGATCACGGGCAATTCCCGGATTGAGGATGCCATGCGCGGCACCGTATTGGGCGATGCGGCCTGGTTCACAGAAGAGGAGATACCTGTTGATCTCCCCAATGGCAGCGTTGGCAGCGTGGCCTACCACCAATATGCCGAAAATTATACCCATGGCGGCGGGAAACTGACCGCTGGTGTATGTGAATTCCTCAACTGCGGCAAAGGGGTGGTATGGAATCCGTATAGTAAATTCTCCAACCTCAGTGTGCTTACGAATACTCGATTTGAATGTAGTGGGCCGATGGTAGACCCGGAATATCGAGCCTCCAAAACGGCCCTGGGGAATCCTAAAAGCACAGAGACTTTTTGCGAGATACAATCCAACCGGGGCATACGATTTGTAAACTGCCTGAACCAGAATACTGCCGCCGGGGCACTATTCCCAAATCCGCGTAACCGACCTTCCGGGATCTATAGCGTGGACGGGCAGTTTCAGGTGGACGGCCCTTCCTCACAGTACCAAAACCTGTACGTAGGTATTGGCGCACATGGCATTGCGGCTGGCATTCCTTCTGCTATTTCGGTGAATGGGGCACACTTCGACAACGTTTACCAGGACATCAATCTGGTCAGTACGATGAGCACAGAGGTGACAGGGTGCTCCTTTAGCAGTATGCCCAACCTCGCTTCTATGGCCGATGACGGAGTCGCTTCCGGCGTTAACTGCGCTAATGCGACTGCCTATACGGTTAGGAGCAACACCTTTGGCGGCGGGGCAACAAACTATGGCATTATTTCAGACAATTCTGCGCTGAATGGCGCATTGATCGAAGGGAACAGCCTGGGCGGATTCTCCCTGCATGCCAACCTGTTTGACCAGGACAATACGGCCTTGCAGACCCATTGCAATTCCTATCAGGGCGATGTGGCGGATGTTTCCTGGGAAGTAAAGGGGGTGTTGATGGCCCAAGGGGATCCATTTTTGAGCCAGTACCCTGATAACCGTTTTGTTTGGACCTGTGTTACGCCAGATTTATTGGATATCCGCAGTGTGAACCCCTTGTCTTATTTTGAACGAACAGAATCTGCGAATAACACCACCTCTATTTTAAAGTGTACATCGCCAACGGTAGCCATAGGTCAGGGGGCAAGTAATGGCGCTCCAGATTGTGTAGTCGAAGACCCATGTCCTAATCCACCTTACTGTGAAGGGCTCTTGGTTAATTACAATGCATCTGGGTATGCATTGCCGTATCGTAATGACTTGTTGAACGCATATGTTAGGATGTCTCCAACAGCAGTTGCTGATTCGCTTTATTTGCCCAGTACAACCCGAGCAATTACACTTTTGGCTTATCGGAACCAACAAGCTGACAAACGAATGCTTACTGCCACTTATGCCGCTGTGGGCAATTTTAGCAGCGCAAACCAATATCTCCAGCAAGTAACCGGCTCAGACACTGAAACCCAAGACTTTGTAACCTTTTACACCGTGTTGATCAATGCTGGTCTGGCCGGGCGTGATGCGTACCAGTTGACTGCTGCGGAATTCGCGCAACTTGCCCCCTTAATGACGCACAATTCTTCGGCAAGTGGCAATGTAAAAGCACTCGACCATATATTGAATGGGGTGTACCATCCATTAAAAGTTTTAACGGGCACGGGAGGTCGACCCAGTGCAAGAACTGAGGAAGAATCTACTCCGTTATGGTTAAATTCAGGGCTTTCTGTGTTCCCTAACCCATTCAGCGATGAAGTTCAGTTCCTTGCGCCTGAGGGAAATTTGATAACGGAACTCAGGATTATGGATGTAGCAGGCAGATTGATTTTTTTCAAAAATCAAATCTCAACATCTGAGTTTACTTGGCAGTCAAAGGATACACCAGATGGCATATTGTTCTACCAATGTCGTCTTTCTGATGGAACTATAACATACGGAAAACTGCTTCACAGCAAAAAGCAATAACTGTGCGCATTTTTTTGATCTTGGCAGCACTCACCTTTAGTAAGGTGGGTGCTGCCCAAGTCTATTTTAATACACAAATAGACTGGGAGCAGTACTTCGAGTACTTGACATTTATTGCGCTTGTGAATTCAGATGGCGATCTGTTTGTTACAGGCGGAGCAGTGAATTTATCTTCTACCGATGGTGTCACGATTTTAGCAAGCCTAAATGCTGAAGGGGATGTAAAATGGCAGAAAAAATTCTTGCCAGCACCAAATTTATTCGGACAAACCTACCACATGGCAAAATTACCTGGGCCTTATGGCATCCTTTTAGGCAATTATGAAAAACCAATTGGCAATGGTAATTATGACGATCAGATTTTTCTCACCAAAATAAACCTCGAAACAAGTGATACACTTTGGACTAAGGAATTTGGCTATTCAAATTATTATGAGCAAGGTTGGACCATTAAGCCTACAACGAATGGTGGCCTAGCCTTGTGTGGAACTACTTTTTTGGGAAATAACACAGCGCATTCAAAAATGCTTTTTCTGAAAACGGACAGTGTAGGCACTTTAATCTTTAGAAAAGAATACTCAACAAACCTTGACAACAACCATTATGCTCTTTCTTTTTTAAAAACCGATGATGGTGGTTACTTGCTGTATGGATACAGGGGATATTGGGGGCATTATTTAGGTGCTATATTAGAAACATACATGTATGATATGGTATTGGTCAAAACCGATGCTGAAGGAAACCAAGAATGGGTAAAAACGTACCCCCCATGGGAATGGAAACATATTGGGTTCTTTGGGTTTGATATACAACCTTTGGGCAATGGAGATTTTTTGATCGCTGGGTTAAAAGCATATCGAATTGGTCTTCCCGGAATCTCTACAGAAAGCAAATATTTTTTTGCAAGAATAAATTCCGATGGGGAGTTTGTTGATTCTGCTACAATTAATAAAGGCCACCAAGGCACA
Source organism: Saprospiraceae bacterium (assembly GCA_030645295.1). Taxonomy (GTDB): domain Bacteria; phylum Bacteroidota; class Bacteroidia; order Chitinophagales; family Saprospiraceae; genus M3007. The sequence goes on from JAUSMG010000194.1 coordinate 11,242, forward strand.
AGAGTTAACCGCCTAAAGCCCTCTTCTGACGGAAATTTTTGGGCAATAGGCGCTGAGAAAGACTCTCAGTATCTTGGCCAAACAGGTGTAATCCTGAAAATCACTCCCGGGCTAGAGGTACTCTGGAAGCGCGAATACCGTGTCAGTCCGCCAGAATCCGTGATCCATGAAATGTTTTATGAAGGAGTAGAAATGCCAGATCACGGTTTTGCGCTTTGTGGTACGGCCTTCGGCCCGCTAGAAGACAGCACCTACCAAAACGGCTGGGTCATCCGCGTAGACTCCCTCGGCTGCCTTGAACCCGGCTGCCAGCTCAGCAGTGCCATAGAAGACCTGCCCGCAGCAGAGCAGGACATCGGCATCACCCTCTCGCCTAACCCCACCAGCGGGCAAGCGCGGCTCGCGCTCACGCATGAGGGTGCGGTGTTGCTCGGGGTGCGGGTGCTAGATATGCAGGGGCGGGTGGTGTCGGATATGCAGTTCTTGCGGAGTGCGGGCTGGCGTGAGTGTATGGTAGACTTGGGTGGTGAGCCTGCGGGGGCGTATGTGGTGCAGGTGAGGAGTAGTGAGGGCTGGGGGGTAAAGAAAATAGTCAAGCAATGAAAAACATGCGCTTGTTTTTGACACTGGCACTGCTCGCCTCTTTTGAGGCGGGCAGCGCCCAAGTCTATTTTAATACACAAATAGACTGGGAGCAAAATTTTGAATTTTTTGATGGCGTAGCCGTAATGCCAGATGGAACACTTTTTTTGGTGGGCGGAGAAGGAAATTTTAGTCCTTTTTATCAAGCTACCTTTTTGGTACAAATTAATGATGAAGGTCAGCTTCTCTGGGCAAAATCTTTTCTGCCAAAAGAAAACGCTTCTGGGAATACCTCAAGTTTGGTATCGGTTTTGGGAGGGGTTGTTATTCTGGGCAATTACTTCATCCCAGTCGCCAACTCTTATAATTTGCAGATTTTTTTTACGAAACTAAATGGCACTACAGGAGACACGCTCTGGGTAAAAGAATATGGACAATTGAATGTTGCAGATAATGGATTGAGAATAATCTCTACGGCTGATAGAGGTTTCGCCATATCTGGATGGGCTTTCCTTGACAATAATACGCAACACTCGAGGTTGCTTTTGCTCAAAACTGACAGCCTCGGCAATCAAACCTTTCGTAAAGAATATACCACCGACGGAAGCAAGGATCATTTCGCTTATTCACTAACACAAACACCCGATGGGGGATATCTGCTCTTCGGGTTCAGTTCTTACGAGGGACCCTACCTCGGCGGCGTTGGCACAGCCAACAAGATTGACATGATACTGCTCAAAACAGATGCGCAAGGCAATCAGCAATGGGTAAAAGTCTACCCACCGTGGGAATGGAAACAAATACTGTTTTATGGCTTAGACTTACAGCCTTTATCCAATGGGGATTTCTTGATGACTGGATTGAAAAGCTACGCACTTTTCCAGCCCGGAAATACGTATACTGGGAAATATTTTTTCGGTCGCATTAACTCCTTAGGAGAGTTTGTTGATTCTGTTACCTTTCCACAAAGCTATTATTTTTTTAAAATTAACCGCTTGAAACCCACCTTCGACGGCAACTTCTGGGCTATTGGTGCGGAACGTGATTCCCAGAACTTAGGCCAGACCGGCCTCATCATGAAAATCACGCCTAACCTAGAAATTTTCTGGAAGCGGGAGTACCGAGTCAGCCCACCGGAGTCTATGTTGCACGAGATCTTTTATGAAGGCGTAGAAATGCCCGATCACGGCTTTGTACTTTGTGGAGGGGCTTTCGGCTCACTTGATGACAGCACAAACGCCAACGGCTGGGTTATCCGCGTGGATTCCTTCGGCTGCCTCGAGCCGGGCTGCCAACTTAACAGCGCAGTAGAAGATCCACCCATACCAGAGCAAGACATCGGCCTCAGCCTCTCTCCCAACCCTACCAGCGGGCAATCGCGCCTGACGCTCACACGCGAGGGCGCGGTGCTGCTAGGGGTGCGGGTGCTGGATGTGCAGGGGCGGGTGGTCTCGGATGTGCAGTTCTTGCGGGGTGCGGGCTG